>NZ_JAOCDF010000017.1:0-59655 GCF_029840775.1 Empedobacter sp. GD03865 | reverse complement strand
GTTTTTTAATGGTTTTGGGACGATAAGAGCTTTATACAATCTTAATTTTATTTACGCCTGCTTTCTGGAAAAATAATTAATGAGACGCTTCTAAAATTACTTTTTGAATGATTTCTTCGGTTTGATCTGGGAAATCTTTCTCAATAATTTTATTCGAATCCACCCAACGTTGCAATTGTTCGACATTCAAATCATACGAATAATCAACGCCTATCATTTTTAAAGCTTCGCAGTTACACAATTGTTCATATTGACCTTTGATCGGAATCACAAAAAGCTTCTTTTTAAGATAAATACTTTCGGCAGGCAATTCGAAACCAGCACCACACAAAACACCTTTGCAATTTTCTAAGGTTTTTGTAAAAAGACGTTCATCAATTGGATAAATTTCAACATTAAATTGACGCGTAACTTCTTTCACAAAAGGTGAAAAAACTTTCCATTTAGAATCTTTTATCAATGATAATTTCTCCATAATTTCAGTTGGATGAAAACTTGGTAAATACACCAAATAATAATCTTTTTGTTTTGGGTGCAATGCTCTAATTTTATCTCGAATTATAGGTAAAAAAATAGCATCATTATATTCTTCGAAATGAAAACCGTAATGCTTAGAAGTTGGTGCGTAATATTTCAAAATCGTTTCACCTGTTTTATTTTTCACCTTTGGCGTTTCATCAAATAAAAGCGAAGCTTGATGACTCAAACCAACAATATTTATCTTTTTCTTTCGTGCTGCATGTGCCGTAATTGGTTCAAAATCATTAATAATCAAATCATATTTTTCAATTGGAAAATGATTCACTTCATTCCAAAAAGATTTAAAACTATTCTCCTTAAAAATTCGTTTATACGAAACTTTCCCAAGCTGATTATAAAACAACGACAAGCCATTGTGATGTTTAAATTGATAATTTTCGAGTTGTAATTGTGAATTAGAACCACTCACAAAAACATTCAAATCTCCATATTCTTCAAGGATTGGTAACATTTTTTGCGCACGAGCCAAATGTCCATTTCCTGTTCCTTGCAAAGCGTATAAAATTTTCATTTATTTTTTATTGAGAATTGAAACAATCAGTTCATCTAACGAATAATTGAACTCGATTTCTTCTAAATTTTGCATCAAAGTATGTTTATGTTCTTCAAAATAAAACACTGACCAATTTCCGTCTACACATTCTAAAGCAGATAAATTCTCAATCCAATCCCCCGAATTCATATAAACACAAATTCCTTTATCCGTTTTTACTTTTCGCAATTGTGGTTGATGAATATGTCCACAAACTACATAATCATATTCATTTTCGATCGCTAATTCGGCAGCAGTTTGTTCAAAATCATTGATATGCTTCACCGCTTTTTTCACTGAATTTTTAATCTTTTGAGATAACGAATAACGTTCTCTTCCAAAAAACTCTAAACATTTATTGATAAAATAATTCAACTGAATTAATTTATCATAACCCCAACCACCTAATTTCGCAATCCATTTCGAATGTTGAATCGATGCATCAAACACATCTCCATGAAAAATCCAAGCGACTTTATCATTTTGTTTCAACATATATTTATCCGTTAAAAGAATATTTCCAAAACGCATTGTGGTAAATTTACGTAACAATTCGTCATGATTTCCTGTTATATAAACGATTGGAATTCCTTGTTCTGAAAGATTTAACAAATAACTAATAATTTGAAGATGCGTTTCTGGGAAATAACTTTTCTTAAAATTCCAAATATCCACAATATCACCATTGAGAATAATTTTTTTTGGATTGATTGACTGTAGATAAGCTAACAGCTCTTGTGCTTTGCAACCAAAAGTTCCTAAATGCACATCCGAAATAACAACAACATCAAGATTACGCTTCATTGATTTTTATTTAAATTTCGAAATCAAATATTACTTAAACGTTTTTTTAATCTTATGAAATCTTTATAAATTTGAGTCTAAATTGTAAAGTTATGAGCGAATTGAAATTCAAAACAAATATAAATTGTGACAGCTGTATCAAATCTGTAAAACCTTTTTTGGACGAAGCTGTAGGTAAAGACAATTGGAAAGTTGATACTTCTGATGAACGAAAAGTACTGACTGTGACAACAACCGAAGATGAAGAAGAAGTTGTAGAAGCTGTGACAGATGCAGGTTTTAAGATTCAGAAATTAGAAGAATAAATAAAAGCGATTCAGTAAACTGAATCGCTTTTTTGTTAGATTAACAATATATTCTTTCTTATTTTTTTACTACTTTTTGAGTAGAAGATTTTCCGTTAGAAGTAGTTTTAACTACATACGTCCCTTTAACTAATGAAGAAACATCTACATTTTGAACACCTTTAACTTCGAAAGATTTTACCAATTGTCCGTTAATATTGTAAACTTCTACAATTGTTTTATCTTTTACATTGAAAGAAGCTGTATTTGTCCATAATGTATTAGAAACTGCTTTAGTAGAAGTTAAATCATATACATTCATATTAACATCCCATAATTGAATGTTATCAATATCCAATGCATAAGCAGCATCTTTACCTACTTTTAAAGCAAAAAAGTCTTTTGTTAAATCAGCAACATTTAAATCTTTTTTATCAGATAAATCCAATGTTACCTTTACCCAATTTCCTTTTGTATCAATAACACCTGTATATTGATTACTTGCAGATGAAGAAATTTTTGAATCTGAAGATAAATCTCCTACATTATATGCGTAATATCCTCCATCACTTTTATATACATTTAATGATAAAGTTTTCCCTGATGTTCCTTTAACCCAAAAAGTAATTTCTTTTGGTTGAGTAGAAACAGTACCTCCTAATAATGATGTAAAAACATAATCATTTGCAGTTGGCGTTGTTGTAATATTTAAAGAATTAGATCCATTAACACCTTTACCAACTCCCTGAACAGCATACGATTTAAGACCGAATTTATTAACTCCTGTAGTAAACTTAGCCCAATCTTCAAAATCAGACCCAGGGATTGCGTTTACTTGAGCAAAAGATAATGTTGATAATGCAGCAACTGCTACTAAAGAATAGAATTTTTTCATATTGTATTTTTTTAATTATTTTTATAAAGATAATTAAAAAACTAAATGAAAACATATCTGTTATAAAATTAACGATTTGGTAAAATAAAAAAGCAGCCAAAAGGCTGCTTCAACTATAAATTTTAATTTTATTTCTTAGATATGAATTGCATGTCCATATGCATCTTCTACCGCTTCCATAATAGCTTCTGCCATTGTCGGGTGAGCGTGTACAGATTTCATAATTTCATGAGCTGTAGTCTCTAATTTACGTGCAACAACTGCCTCAGCAATCATTTCAGTTACTCCATCACCAATCATATGACATCCCAACCATTCACCGTATTTCGCATCAAAAACAACTTTTACGAATCCATCAGCAGCTCCATTTGCAACAGCTTTTCCGTTTGCAGAGAATGGGAATTTACCAACTTTCACTTCGTAACCTGCTTCTTTAGCTTTTGCTTCTGTAAGCCCAACAGACGCAATTTCTGGTGAACAATATGTACAACCTGGAATATTTCCGTAGTCGATTGGTTCTACTTTTTCACCAGCAATATGCTCAACACATAAAATACCTTGTGCAGATGCTAAGTGTGCTAAATCTGCTCCTTTTACAACATCACCAATTGCATAATATCCTTTTACAGATGTTTCACAAAAATCATTGATAACAATTTTACCTCTTTCAGTTGCAATACCAACTTCTTCAAGACCGATATTTTCTGTATTTGGAACAACACCAACAGCAGATAAAACAACTTCAGCTTCGATGATTTCTTCACCTTTAGCAGTTTTAATTGTTGCTTTTACTAAATCTCCAGTTGTATCAACTCCTGTAACTTCTGCATTTGTTAAGATATTGATTCCAGATTTTTTAAGAGATAGTTGTAATTGTTTCGAAATATCTTCATCTTCAACATTTACAATGCGTGGTAAAAACTCTACAATTGTCACTTTTGTTCCTAATGTATTGTAGAAATGAGCAAACTCAACTCCAATCGCTCCAGAACCTACAACAATCATTGATTTTGGTTGTTTTTCCATTGCTAATGCACCACGGTAACCAATTACTTTTTTACCATCTTGTGGTAAAGCTGGTAACTCGCGAGAACGTGCACCTGTTGCAATAATTATATTTTCTGAAGATAATTCACTAACAGAACCATCTGCTGCAGTAACTTTTACTTTTTTTCCTGGTAAAACTTTTGCTTCACCTTGAATTACTTCAATTTTGTTCTTCTTCATTAAGAATTGAACACCTTTACTCATACGATCCGCCACTCCTCTACTACGAGAAACAACATTTCCAAATTCGAATGAAATATCTGAAGGTAAGTTAATTCCAAAATCTTCTGCATGATTTAAGTATTTGAATACTTGAGCAGATTTTAATAAAGCTTTTGTAGGAATACATCCCCAGTTAAGGCAGATTCCACCTAATTCAGCTTTTTCTACGATTGCTACTTTTTTACCTAATTGTGCTGCTCTAATTGCTGCAACGTATCCTCCAGGACCACTTCCAATAACTATAATGTCGTAACTCATTTTTTCCATAATTTGAATGCTAATTTAATAATTATAACCCGAAAAAAAAGGAATTCCTTAAAATAGATTAAAATTTCTTACTTTTGCACTGTGAAAATATTCTTTGAAAATTACGCTGACGACTTACAGGTCGAAACTGAATTACCTTTAGAAGGTAGTTTATCACAAGCTATTGAGATTTTTCATAACCTACCTGATTATGACGGAAGTTATATTGGTTTGATGAATCAAGATGGGAATACTGTTCAGATTTCGAAATATGATCGATTTTTATTTTTAGTAGAAATCCCTGTTTATCAAGAACAAGCTTCATATTCAGTATTATTTACTTATTTTCAAGTAATGCAATTATTAGAAGATTTATACAAAGGATTTGATCCTTATAACATAAAAGGATTGAAATTTGAACAGTATTTAACAAAAGAAGCAACGAAATAATCGTTGCTTTTTTATTTTTATATATTATTTAGATTTTACTGCCAAATATATTTTTCACCTAAACTTAACGTTGATTTCATCACATATTTTCCTTCCTCATTTTTTTCGGTTAATACTAAAATAGGATAATATTCACCTGCGGGAACCAATTTTGTGATATTTGTAGTAAAATTTAGCTTTTCAATTTTAGTAAAAGCAGAAATTGGTGAAACATCTAGATTTAGAAGTTCAAATCCGTCTATTTCTTTAACTCCTGTTATATTTTGGTTTGAAAAATATACCATTAACTTTAAGTCATTTGTAGGTTTATAATCTAAATTCTGTATAGAATTATCAACTCCACCAACTGTAACCATCAACGAATTGAAATCAATTTCTAACTTCCAACCTCCAACTAATTTTAGTTTTTTATTTACATTCGCTATATTCAAAGAACTTTCTACAGGTGTATATATATCTGATAAAGTAGCGTCTATATTCTTTGTAGAAGCTAAAGTATTAGCATCTGTAACTTGAGGTAATTCTACATTCTTTACAACTTTATCAATTAAAATATTATTAGATTCTAAAGAAATTTTATTACTCAAAACTTTATAATTCAAAATAGAACCTGATTCTTTTTCTTTCAATAACAAAATTGGTGTATAATCTCCTTGTGCTAATGTTTGAAGATCTGAAGCTTTAAAAGTAACAATAACGTTATTGAAACTTGTTCCATTTCCTTCTAACTGCCCTAATTGTGCGTTTGTATTGATTTTATTCGGTAAATTATATAAATCTACAGATGTTTTTGATGGAGCAAAATATAAATCAAGAAATAAAGTCTGACTTGTTTTGTTTGAATAATTTGTCAATTTTCCTCCAGATATTTTATAGTTAGATGTATTTCCATCATTCGAAATTTTCCATACTCCTTCAAAAGAATAATCTTTATTAATTGTAGTTGGTAAATTAGTAATGTTTATACTATCTTGTTGAGCAGCAACAAAACTACTCGCCATAACAGTTGTGGTTAAAAATAGTTTAGTAAAAAAATTCATAGGTTATACTTTAAGCTTTCTCACAAAAATAAGAATTAAATTTACAAAAAGTGTTTAAAATCGGATATTTTAAAATTTATATATAAACTATTAATTTTTGATTAATTAATTTTGCGTCGAATTATAGAATTATGACTAAAATATCACCAAAAGATACCGACCAATTTGACGATTTTGTTCACAAGGAAACAACGACATTTGAAGAATTAACTGTTTTCGATCGCAACAATTTGGCACCAATATCTATTGATAATCAATTTGGTTTAATAGATAAAGAAGGAAATGTAATTATTCCTTTTCAATATCAAAAACTTGTGCTCACAACTGTTAATGCCTATAGCGCGCAAAAGGAGAATAAGTGGGGTATTATCACAAAATCTAACCAGATTTTGATTCCGTTCGAATATGATTTAACAAGTGATTTTATTGAAAATATTTGTGCTGTAAAAAAAGATGGAAAATGGGGTTTTATTGATTTATTAAATCAAGTTGTGATCCCATTCGAATATGATGGTTGTACAGATTTTAGAGCTGGTTTAGCTGGAGTTGAAAAAGATGGAAAATGGGGAATGATTGATAAAAACAATCAGTTAATTATAGATTATCAATACGAATATTTAACGCCAGTCGATCAAAATTTTGCCACTTTTGGAGAAGCTACTTCACTAAAAATTGAGCGTCCAGATATATTAGCTTATTTTCCATATTTCTTATCAAAAGAGAATTATTTGATGCATTTTGGTTTAATTTCAACCAAAAACGAACAAATTTTAGGTCCAATTTCTGAATTACCAATTTTAGAAAGTTTCGAGAATCAAGCTGTTATTCGTCAAAATTATCAATTAGGTTACTTAAAAAATGGAAAAGATTTTGTGAAATTTGAACAATTTACAATCGATCCGTACGAAGAAAAAATCTTAATACAATTAGGAGTAATGAAATAAAAAAAGAGCTTTTCTCAAAGCTCTTTTTTTATTATCTATTGTTTTGGTTTATACTGCATATGTTCATGATTTTCGCTCATCAACATTTTTTCCCCAACCACTTCAAAACCTTTTCTTTCGTACAATTTCTTTGCATTTGGGTTTGTAAAATCGACCAATAAACCTAAAGTTTTGCCTTGCTTATTTCCTATTCCATCAATCAAATAATCCAATATTTTAGAACCTATTCCTTTTCCTCTAAAATCTTCAGAAACTGCAATTGTGTCAATATATATTTCACCTGCTTGTGTTTCATCTTGCGGATGAATAATTTGGTTATAATCATTTTTCAATAATTCTAGAACTGGTTTTCGAAGTTCTTCTAATTTTCCTCCATCATAAAAAGTTGTTGTTCCAGCAAATTGATTATCATATTCTACAACAACTGTATTTTGATAACTATATTGATTTTCTTCTTGTTCAATTAATTTTTTCAAGAATAAAACTCCTTCTTCATAATCTGTTTTTCCAATAAAATCATAAACGATTTTATCCATCGCTAACATCATCAATCTTGCAATTGATAACGCATCTGTCTTTGTTGCTTCTCTAAAATTTAACATAAAAAATAGCCTTGAGATTTCTCAAGGCTAAGTTAGCAATAATTATTTTGAAATTATTTCGCTTTTAATTTATCTAACGTATTGTTATATCCTTCTTTTGCTTTTTCTCCAGCTTCTTTCGCTTCTGCTTTCACATCTTTTGCAGCTGCATTGATATCAGCTTTTGCATCTTTTGCAACAGTTTTAATATCTTCTTTTGCTTGATTAGCTTTTGCATCTACTTTATCTACAGTATTATTCACTCCATCTTTTACATCTTGCGCAGCATTATTTACAGCAGCTTTTGCATCAATCCACGCTTTATTAGCATCGTCATAAGCTTTTTGTGCAGCTTCTGTTGCAGCTTTATCACCTTTCGCTTTTGCTTCATCTAAAGCTTTTTTTGCTTCGTCTACTTTCGCTTTTGCATCAGTTTCTGATAATGTAGTTGTTGTAGTTGTCGTTTCTTTGATAACAGCCGTAGAATCATTAGCTAATGAATCTACAGTTACATTAGTTTCAGTTGTTTTTGAAGTTTCTTGTTTACAAGAAGTAGCAAATGATAATGAAGCAACTGCCACTAATACAAATAATTTTTTCATAGTTGTTTATTTAATTGTTTTAATAATAGAATCAATTCTAACAATTTTAATACCAAATTGCGAACGATTATTGAATTAAAATTAAATCTTTTCAGAAAATAAAACAAGATTCTTATAGATAATTATTGATTAGAAGCACTTAGCATACGATCATTTCCAGAAATATCTTTGTGAATGATTACATTTTGATAAAATTTTTGAAATAATTGTTTTGTCTCTTTTCCTAAATATTGATTGATTTCGCAATAAATTTTACCATTCTCTTTCAGATGATTTTTAGCAAAATCTATTACTCGTTCATAAAAAATTAAAGCATCATCATTTTCAACAAAAAGCGCCAAATGAGGTTCAAAATTCAAAACATTTTGATGCATTTCTTTTTTTTCAAGATTTCGGATATAAGGTGGATTTGAAATAATTACATCAAATTTATGGTTTAATTGAATGTCTTCCAGTAAATTATTGTGATAAAAATTTATATTAACTTTTAAATTTTCAGCATTTGATTGTGCTATTTTCAATGCATTTTCAGAAATATCTAATGCTGAAACATTTGCATTTGGAAATAATTTTGCCAACGAAATAGGAATACATCCTGTTCCTGTTCCTAAATCAATCATAGAAATATCTTGATTTTGAGCATAATCATTTCTAATTAATTCAACCAATTCTTCCGTTTCTGGACGAGGAATTAATGTATGTTCATTCACAAAAAAGAAATCGTTATAGAAAAAAGCTTTTCCAGTAATATGTTGTATCGGTTGACCTTTTTTTAATTGTTCTAAATCTGATAAAATTTCAGTCGTTAATTCAATTTCATCTCGGCTAGATAAATCAAGATTCAACTTATCTTCTACATAAATCATGAAAATATGAGAAGCTTCTTCTTTATCATATAGTAATTGCAATTTATCTAAAAACAATTGTTTTAGCTCAACTAAAGTCATTTTGTTAAATTTTTGTAAAGTTAGATTTTATTAATTGAAAGTGCACGATTCTTGATTTCTAAAAAGTAACCAAAAAAGAAATCACAATGAAAATGAATAAATTATTATGTGCTGTTACGATGTTATTTATTAGTCACCTTTCTTTTGCGCAGATAGAAATTGATGGAAATAATAAAAAACTAACGTTAGATTGTAAGGGACAAAAAGTAGAAGTTGGCGGAAGTGGACATGTGATCAATTTGAAAGGAGATTGTACCAAAGTTGAAATCATGGGAACAAATAATACAATATCTGTTAATGGATTAACTTCTGCTGAATTAGCTGGCGAAGGAAATACATTATATTATCGTAAAGCATTATCTAAAAATGGTAAATTACCTCAAATAATTGAGGGAAATAATAATACAATTATCAAAAAGCAGTAAAAATCTTTTCATTTATTATGTCTTTAATAGTTAGAATCTCTTTCTTAATTGTATTATTAAAGAAAGGGATTCTTTATTTCTTAACATTTCCTTATTTTTTTTTCAAATTGGTTCCTAGCTGATTATAAATAAAATGTATTAATTAACTTGTCTAAACAACAAAATATCAATTAACACAAATTATTTATGAAAAAAAATTACTTCCTACTAAGTATGATTTTACTTGGTATAGATTCTTTTGCGCAGGAATACAAAATGCCCGTTTCTAGTGTTACTTCTAAACAAGAGGCACAAAGTGGTAATGAAGCTACTTTTAGCGCAGATGGTATATTAACGACAATGTACCATTCTAAATGGAATCAAAATGGAATCCCAGATCAATTAGATTTTAGTTTCAACAGTCAAGTTAAATCTATAAAATCCCTTGCCTATTTTCCAAGGCAAACAGGTACTAATGGAATTTGGACAAATGTTGAAATTTTATATTCAACTAAAGATGATCCAACAAATTTCAAAACAGCGACTACGAGTGCTATAACATGGGCTGGAGATTCTACATCTAAAAAATTTGATTTTGATAAAGAAATTATCAATCCAGCAGTCATTAGAATAAAAGTGAATGCTGCTCTAGGAAATTTCTCGAGTGCTGCGGAAGTTGAGTTTTACTCGTCTGATCAAATTACTCCAATAGCTTCAGAGTGTGTAATACAAACAAATGAGTTCTCAAACTATAAGGATATGAAAGTTTCTCCATTAGTTGCAGGTTCGTCAGCATCAAGTTTTCAAACAGGAGAAAACATAGAGCAATCATTTGATGGAGATTACAATACGCTTTATCATTCTAACTACAATTCTACTGAAAAAACTTTCCCTATTTCATTAATTTATGCTTTTGATGGAAACACACCATTAGATTATCTGATCTATTATCCAAGAAATGATGGTGGAGTAAATGGTTTATTAGGAAAAGTAAAAGTTAGTTACAATACTATAGCTGATCCTACTTATATTGAAATTTCTACACAAGATTTTGCGCAAACAAATGATGTAAGAAATATATCTTTTCCATCACAGATAAAACCTTCTTCTATCAAATTAGAAATTTTAGATGGCAAAGGAAATTTTGCAAGTGTTGCCGAGATGGAATTTTATCAAAAAAATTCAAACAAGTTTGATCAGAAAAAGTATTCAACAATTTTTAAAGATGATTTATTCTCAGAATTAAATTCAGGCGTAAATCAACAAACAATTAATGGAATTACTACATCTCCTTTTGTTAAATCTTTAGCACAATGCCTATTAGATAATAAATACAAAAAAATAGATCGTGTTAACGAACATAAAGCATATAAAACAATAGCTTCTATCAATAAAGAATACAAAATTGGAAATTACAATGCTTACGAAAATCCAACAGGAATAGTTTTTTCGGAAAAAACAACTAGCGTTATGTTTGTAAGTGGTATTCCTTCTGGTGAAAGTGTATATTTACGTGTTAGAGATTCTGCTAACGAAGCAAATGTAACTGATATCTCTTACCCTTTATCAAATGGAATAAATGCTATTGAAATGAAAAATAATGGATTAGGATATATTTCTTATTATTCTGATTCTAATAATCTACCAAATATAAAATTAAATGTAGTATCAGGTATCGTAAATGGTGTTTATAATACCTACTCTACAACAACTGAAAAATGGAAAGAAATAGTAGAAAATAATGTATATTCTAAAGTAGATATTGTAGGATATTACACACACCTTATTATTGATAAAACTCCTGTAAAATTATATAATGTTAATTCTCCTCAAGCATTAATAGATAAATACGATGCTATCACAAAATCTGAACGAGAATTGATGGGATTCTTCAAATACAATAAAGACTTCAATACAAAACAATTAGTTTACACAGAGAATAAAGGTGGTTGGTTTGCTGGCGGAACTGGAGCACATTTAGATTTAACTTGGGGTGCTGCAAACTCAGCTTCTCCAACAGGATTAGATGTTTGGGGTATAGCTCATGAATTGGGACATGTTAACCAAATTAGACCAGATTTAAAATGGACTGGAACTACAGAAGTTACAAATAATATTTATTCAGTTTGGGCTACTTATAATCTAATAAAACAAAATGGAAGTATTAATTATCTAAGAGTTGAATCGGAAACAGGAGATGCTACTAATTATCCTAAAGTATCAGGAAACAGATATGGTGAATTTATCAAACATACATTAATCGACAAAAAAAGTTTTAATGATATTGATGATGATCCTCATTTCAGAAAATTAGTTCCATTTTGGCAATTAAGTTTGTATTATCAATTAGCTGGAGCTGCTAAAGGTGCACCAACTTTAGCTTTTGATAATGATATGTCAGACGAGTTAAAAAATACTACTGTTTCACCTTCAACTGGTATTGATTACGCACATTGGTTTGCTTATACTGCTGAACAAGCAAGAAATAGAGATTCTTCTAAAATAACAATGGGTCAAAATAATCTAAATTTCGCTAAAGATTTAGCAGATGCTGTACAAGAGGACTTAACTGACTTCTTTACAAATATCGGATTCTTTACTCCTGTTACTAAAGAAATTGATGACTACGGAAAAGTTACTATCATTGTCACGCAAGAAATGATTGATGAAGCAAAATCGTATATCAAATCCAAAAATTATCCAAAACCAGTTTCTCCAGTAATGCATTACTTAAACTCATTTAATGTAAATATTTACAAAGACAAATTAAAACTTTCTGGGAAAACAGGTGAAGGTGCTAGTATTGTAACAAATACGAACGGAACGTTTTTAACTGTTGAAACTGCAAAATGGGCAAATGCTGTTGCTTACGAAACTTACAATGAAGAAGACGAATTAATTTCTGTTTCTGTTTTAGGTACAGGAGATGTTACGTTTAAAAATACATTTGTAGATTTCCCAGTCAATGCTAAAAAAGTATATGCTGTTGGTTTCGATGGCGCTAAAATACTAGTTTATCCAACTAATTTATCTACTAACGAAAGTATCAAATCTACGGATTTTAATATTGTTCCAAATCCAATCAAAAATGACTCAAACATTAAGATTACACTTAACAATTCAAAAGGACAATACAATTTAAGTGTAATTGACATCAATGGAAAAGTCATCACAAATTCGATTGGAAATATAGATGAATTGAATAAAACTATCAATTCAAAATTCAAATCATTACCAAAAGGTATCTATATTGTTACATTGAAAAATGAAACTTCAAATTACACGAAAAAGATTATTAAAGAATAGTTTAACACGTATAATTCATAAACAAAAAACTCCCGCAAATGCGGGAGTTTTTACTACTATATAAAAGATAATTATTTCGCTTTATACTTCGCGATTCCATCTTGTAACCATTTTAGGTAAACTTCTACATCAAGTTCAGCTTCTAAAGGTTTAGAAAAACGATTCAAATCTTTATCAACCAAAATATAATAAGGTTGAGCATTTGCATTGAAATGTTCAATCTCGAAAGAAGTCCATTTGTTACCAACTGTTTTCAAATTACGATCTAACGCTTTCGAAAATACTTTTTGATCTTCTGGTAATTCTTTTGCTTCGTCAACATATAACGAAACTAAAACAACATCTTCAGCCAAAATTTTCTTCACACGCTCATCGCTCCAAACACGTTCTTCAACTTTACGGCAATTTGCACACGCATGCCCTGTGAAATCTAACAACATTGGTTTTCCAACTTTCGTTGCGTAAGCTGCTGCTTGATCAAAATCTTTGAATGCAGGAATTCCATGAGGTCCAGCAACCATATTTGGATCATCAAATTTAGCTGTTGCTTGTCCACCTCCTACACCTTCGTGGAAACCTCGTGGCGCTTCAGAATAGGTCATTGGAGGTGTTAAACCACTTAATAGTTTTAATGGTCCACCCCATAAACCTGGAATCATGTAAATCGCAAATGATATCGAAACCAATGCAAATAACATTCTCGGAACACCAATTGTTTGCACAGGTGAGTCTAATTCTAATCTAAATTTACCTAAAAGATATAATCCTAAGAAGATAAAAATTGCAATCCAAAATGCTAAGAAAATTTCTCTTGGTAACCAATTCATTTGCCAAACTAAATCTGCGTTTGATAAGAACTTCAAGGCAAAAGCTAATTCAATAAATCCTAAAGAAACTTTGATTGTATTTAACCATCCACCAGATTTTGGCATTGAATTTAACCAACCAGGGAACATCGCAAACAATGTAAATGGAATCGCTAATGCTAAAGAGAAGCCAAACATTCCTACGATTAATGAATAATAGTTTCCTCCTTGCGTAGCTTGAACTAATAACGAACCAATAATTGGTCCTGTACAAGAGAATGATACTAATGCTAACGTGAATGCCATAAAGAAGATTCCAATTAATCCGCCTTTATCAGCACCTTTATCAGCTGCATTTACCCATTTACTTGGTAATGTTAATTCAAAAGCACCAAAGAATGAAATTGCAAATACAATAAAAATTGCAAAGAATGCTAAATTCACCCACGGATTTGTTGACATTTCATTTAGGACAGATGGTCCAAAAATAACTGTCGCCAATAAACCTAATGCAACATAAATAACAATGATTGATAAACCATAAATAAAGGCTTTTCCAACTCCTTCTCCTTTCGATTTACTTTGTTTTGTAAACATACTTACTGTCAAAGGGATCATTGGGAAAATACAAGGCATTAATAACGCCGCTAATCCTCCTAAAAATCCTAAAGAAAAGATTTTCAATAAACCATTATCTTTCTTTTCGTTATCTGCTAATAAAGAATCATCAACTTTTTTGATTGTATCTTGTGTAGTCGTAACAACTGCTGTAGAATCATCTTGAACAGAATCTTGCGTAATTTCAGTTACTGCTACTGTATCTTTTGCTTCTGTAGCATCTGCTGGCTTCGCCTCTTCTTTCGTTTCTTCAACTTTTGCAGACGGCGTTAATTTTATTGTTCCGCTTGTTTCATCTGGTGGCAAACAACGTTCGGCATCACACATCTGAAATTCGATTGTGTATGATACATTTACAGGTTTATCACCCGAAACTTTTACTTTTTGAACAAATTTTACTTGATTTTCGTAATATTTTTCATCTTGTTCAAAAATTTGGCTGTATTTATCTATACGTTTTCCAATTTCTCGCGCACCTCCAACTAATTTTGCATTTGCAGCTGGTTTAAATGATGCACTTGCTGGAATTCCAATTCCTCCATCAGGATGTTTCATTGAATAAAGGTGCCAACCTTTATCAATTTTTCCTGTTACCTCGATTTCAAACTCATTCTGTCCAACCTCCTTCACCGAACTCGACCATTTTGCAGGACTAAATAATTGTGCGTTGACTAAAATTGGAAACAAAAAAAGTATCCAAAGTTTCTTTAACATACTGTAATGTTTAAAAAGTTTTTACTTGTTTCTGTCGTTTTGAAACGTTCATCCAAACGATGATTTACCACCCAAATAATCTGATCTTTTTGGTCACAAAGCAACCAAACCTTCTCTTTTTCTAACTTAGAAAGTTTCAAATCTTTCATAAACTTACTCAACAATTTTTTTTGACCTTTCATTCCAATTGGATAAAAGAAATCTCCCTCTTTCACTTTTCTAAGTTTAAGCGGAAATAATATTGATGTAAAGTCTACTATTTCAGTAGCGTTTTCGTGTGGATTTATCGATTTCACGAACTTCAAATTTAACGAATTCATTTCAATTAACTCATCAAAAATCGTTAATTCATCTTCATTTTCTTCTTCTATTTTTTGCAACAACAAATTTTCTCGATTTTTAATTAATCGATAAGTTGCTGATTTTATTTCACTTCCCGTTTCTGCATCCAAAAATTTTAAAATTTCTTTGCTCGACGAAAATCCATATTTTTCGAACAAATAATGTAAAAATGTTTCTAATGGTTGAAGTTTTTTTAATGCTGAAATTTCAATTTCAATCGGATTATCTCCTGAGAATAAATCACTTCTAACTTCTCCAACTTTATTTTGTACAATTTGATAATTATCATTGATATGATTTAAACTTGACAAAAAATTCTCATCAAATTGCGGATGAAGCTCTTTTAGAATTGGTGTAATGTGATGACGAATCTTATTTCTAGTATAATCATCCGTCGCATTCGTATAATCTTCTCGCCAATTTATTTCATTTGATTTTGCATATTCCAACAAATCATTTTTTGTAAAATTTAAAAGTGGACGAAAGATTTTTCCATTATCAATTTGCATTCCAACCAAACCTTTCAAACCTGTTCCACGAGAAAGATTAATCAAAAAAGTTTCAATATTATCATCCAAATGATGAGCTGTCACCAAAACATCCAAACGATTTTGTTGTTGAACTTGCTCAAACCACTCATAACGCAAATTTCGGCAAGCCATTTCTACCGAATAATTTCCTACTTTCTGATAAGCCACAACATCAAAACGAGTCGAATGAAACGGTATATTATATTTTCCACAATATTCTCTCACAAACAATTCATCGCCATTCGCGTCATCTTCACGCAACTGAAAATTACAATGTGCCACCTGAAAATTTGCAGCTGTTTGACGGAATAAATCTAACAAAACCATACTATCAATCCCTCCACTAATCGCCAATAAATAACGATGCGTAGAAAAAGAATGTTGTTCTAAAAGTTCTTTAAACTCTTGTTGTATAGATCTATTTTTCATGAAATACAAATGTTCGAAATTAGGAAGAATTCTCGAAAAAGAGTTATACTTTTTTTCTTCATTCTTATAAAATTTTACAATAAAAAAGCCTGAAAAACTCAGGCTAAAGATTTATTTTAAACTTTCTAAAGATTTATTTTCAAGAATTTCTAAAGTCGAATCTCTCAATTCAACCATCACCTTATTCAATGTACAAATGCCTTCGTTAGGGCAATCATCACATTTTTCGTAGTAATTTTTACTTACACAAGGTAAAAGCGCGATTGGTCCTTCTAAAACACGAATCAAAGATGCTAAACTAATATCTTTCGCATCACGTGCCAAATAATATCCACCACCTTTCCCTTGTTTCGAATTGACGAAACCTAACTTTTTTAAATCCAATAAAATAGCCTCCAAGAATTTTTTCGGAATAACTTCTGTTTCAGAAATTTGTCCAATTAAAACTGGTTTGTTACTTTCTTGTCTGGCCAAATGAGCCATTGCTTTTAGTCCGTATTTTGTCTTTTTTGATAACAATTCTATAAGATTTAACTACAAAAATAACGTTGATTGTCGTATAAAACAAATATAAAATTAAATCGTTGAACCGAGATTTAAAAATATTTCATCAAAAAATCAATTACCTTTTGAGTTGTAGAATTATAAGGATAATTGAGAAATTTTGATGGCGCTAAAAAACGATTAACTTTTAAAATCGGTTTCATATGTGAAAAATCTTTGAAACCTGCATAACCTGTTGAAGTTCCAATTCCAGAATTATTAACTCCGCCAAAAGGCAAATTTGGATGTAAGATTTGCACCAATGTTTCGTTAATTACCACAGAACCAGATGAAGTTTGATTTTTAATTTTATCAATAAAAATAGAATCTTTCGAAAAAATATATAAAGCTAAAGGCTTCTCTTTCTGATTAATAGATTTAATTACTTCATTTATTTCTTTAAATGTATAAATCGGAAAAATTGGTCCAAATATTTCTTCATCATTAATTTTTGCATTTATTGGAACATCTGTCAATAAAGTTGGTTTAATGTACAATTCAGCTTCAATGTATTCATTTCCAAAAGGACAATTTGCACAATTTTCTATTGCATTTTCAATCAAGTTTTTTAATCGATTATAATTTTGAAGATTTACAATTCTCGCTAAATCTTTCGATTGAGCAGGATTTTTTCCAAAAACTTTTTCAATATGTTCAATAAACATATTTATAAATTGCTCTTGAAATTCTTCTTTAATCAAAATATAATCTGGCGCAATACATGTTTGACCAAAATTTATCAATTTTCCCCAAACTGCTTTTTCAACCACTTCTTGCATCGGAATTGTTCCATCAATAATCAAAGGCGACTTTCCCCCTAACTCCAACGTCACCGAAGAAAGATGTTTTGCACCTGCTTGCATCACAATTTTACCCACTTTTGGCGAACCTGTAAAATGAATATGATTAAATTTTTTGGTTAACAAATAAGTTGTTTCCTCAATTTCTCCTTCAACTAGAGCGACATGATTTTCTTCAAAAACTTCAGAAATAATTTTATTAAGAACTTTTGAGACATTTGGACAAAACTCCGAAGGTTTAAGAATTGCTGTATTTCCAGCCGAAATACAAGCAACCAAATGCACTAAACACAATTGAAAAGGATAATTCCAAGGCGAAATAATCAAACAATTTCCCAAAGCTTCCGGTTGAATTTGCGCTTTTGAACCGAAAAAAAGTAGATTATTTGAAACTGATTTCGTTTTTGTCCAACAATTCAAATTCTTTCGAAATAATCGAATTTCAGCTAAAACTGGAAATATTTCGGTAGAATCAGCTTCAATTTTAGATTTTCTTAAATCCAAAAACAATGCTTCTTCTATTTCAGCACGATGATTTAGAATTGAATTTTCTAAGTTTTTCAAACTTTCTTTCCGCTGATAAACAGTAAGATGACGAATATTTGCTTTATTCTCACATTGCTTATCATAAATCTCATCTATTTTCGTTTTAAAATCTGACACATGAAAAAATTTGAACGTTAATTTACTACTATTTTGAGTATTTTTAATCCCAAAAAGCAACAAATGAAAAATAATCTTACTTTGGTTGATAAATTAAATCACATCAAAAATTTATTTATTATTGGTAAAAGTGATGGTAATTTGAATGAAAAAGAAATTCAAATTATCTCTGATATTGCCAAATATCATGAACTTTCTGCCAAAGATGTAAGTTATATTCTGAATGAAAACACGAAGTTTGATTTTACGTTGCCTAAAACATTTACTGATCGACTTTCTTTGTTGTACGACGCTGTTTTGTTAATGGTTGTGGATTTGAATATTCATCAAAATGAAAAAGCAATTTGTATTGATTTAGCTAAAAAATTTGAGTTTAATCCACAAATTATTGATGAATTAATCGAGGATATTTTGAGTTATATTTTAGAAGGAAAAGAATGTGATGAAGTGATGGAATATCTGATTAAATACTCGCATCCAAAGCAAAATTTGAATTAAATTTTTATTGAAAAAGTTGATAAATCGTTAACAAAGAAATCACACTCGTTACTCCTCCTATTACATAGTTGATATTCTTCAAAATAAATGAATCTTCTTCCGATTTTGAGTTAAAAAATTTCAGATACAGTCCAAAAATAATCATCGAACCAACTACAACTCCTAAAGCAAAAACTGAGCTATTTGGTTGCCCAAAAACATTAACATTATACGAAACCAACGTTGCGCTTAAAAACACATAAAAAGGTATAGGAAAAACATTTATAGCAGACAACAATAATCCATAAATGAATTTATTTTTTTTGTTTTACATCACCTTGTTGTTTTAGCTTTTTATTCTTCTTTTTTTGATCTTGTTTCTTCGCAAAAAAGAGAAAATAAATCGTAATAATTACAAAAACAGCTAATCCAACTTCCCTAAATATTTTGGTAACTTCTTCATTAAAATCAATAAATTTTGCTAGAAAAATTGCTAAATAAACCTGAATTGCAATCGTAACCGCAGTTCCAGACATAAAAGTATATGCACTTTTAGTTCCTTCTTGTTTCCCAATTTTCACCACCGTCATATTCAACAATCCAGGAATGGATGATCCAATAAAAGCTGTGAAAATTCCGATTAAAAGTAGTTCTAAATACTGCATTAATTCTTTTTAAAAAGGTTTGCAAATTTAGACAAACTTGTTGGAGAAACCTATTGAAGTAATATGAATCATTCAAAAAAATATTACTTAAACGTCCATATTAACGCTGATTCTATTGATGAATTGAAAATTGTAAAATGATTTTGAGAAGGATCATGTAAATAATTCCAATTTGATTTCAAGTTATCTTTTTCGCGTAATTTTTCTACAAATTGATCTGTAAACTTTGAAATTGAAACTGTTTTAGAACTTGAAATCCAAATCTTTTTATTTACTAACAGATTAAAATCAAATTTTTCAAAATAAGAATCAAACAATTCGTGATTATTCCACCAAAGCGAAGGATCAATTGCAATAAAAGAATCAAAATAATGAGGAAAATAAAACAATATATCCATTACCAACAATCCGCCTAAAGACTCACCTACAATGATTTTCGAGTTATTTGTCTTGTAATTTTTCGAAATATAAGGAAGCAATTCTAACACAATAAATTTTTCAAAATTCTCTGCATTTCCATATTCTGGAACCCATTTTTTGTCTTTTACAACATTTGTATTTCTTGTAAAATCAAAATTTCGATTGATATTTTCGATTCCCACAATCATCAATGGTTGAATACGATTTGATTTAATTAACTCATCAATAAGCTTTGTTATTTGTTTAAATTTCTCATTAATGCCGCCATCCAATAAATACAAAACAGGCAAACTTTCATTTTTAAAACGTTCTGGAATCCAAACAAAAATATTTCTTTCTTGATTTAAAAATTCAGAATATAACTTTTCCTTTTTGTAATTTAATTCGCTTGACATATCTACTTTTTTGAGACTTTATTAAAGTTAATTGAAAAAAATCAATAAAAAAACCACTCCAAAATTTGGAGTGGTTTTTCATATATTTTAAAAATTAAATTAAAATTACAAAGCTTGTAACTGCTCTTCAATTTGTGCAATTTTTTCTAAAGCATCTGCCTCTTTTTTGCGTTCTGCATTAATCACTTGTTCTGGCGCACCAGCAACAAATTTTTCGTTTGATAATTTTTTACGAACAGAATTTAAGAAACCTTTGTTGTAATCCAACTCTTTTTGTAATTTCTCACGCTCAGCTTCAATATCGATATTATCAGACATCGGAACCATAAATTCTAACGTACCAACACGGAAAGCAAAACCTTTTTCTGGTTTATCACCTGTATTGAAATTAGAAACATTTCCTAATTTAGAGAACACATCTACATAAATTTCATTCGCAGCTTGAGCATCAGCAAAAACTTCTAATGCTTCTTTTGGTGACATTCCTTTTTCTGAACGTAATCCACGAATAGCAGTTGTTGCTTCTTTTGTATTTTCAAAATTCTTGATAATCTCTTCATTGAAAGATGTTACTTCAGGATATTTAGAAATAATTAAGGCTTCGTTTTCTGTTCTTTCAGCAATTAAATGCCAAATTTCTTCTGTTAAGAAAGGCATAAATGGATGTAAAACTTTCAATACATTTTCTAAATAAGAAATTGTTGCTGCATAAGTTTTTGCATCAATTGGCTCACCAAAAGTAGGTTTAATTGCTTCTAAGTACCAAGAACAGAAATCATCCCAAATCAATTTATAAATTACCATCAATGAATCAGATAAACGATATTGATCGTAATTATGTTCGATATCTGCTAATGCTTGTTGGAATTTATTTTCGAACCATTCAACCGCTTTTGTTTGAGCAGAAGTTTGTTCTAAATCTTCTTTCACTTCCCAACCTTTTATTAGACGGAAAGCATTCCAAATTTTATTCGCAAAATTACGTCCTTGTAGACACAAATCAACATCGAAAGGTAAATCGTTCCCAGCAGGCGCTGTTAGCAACATTCCCATACGCGTAGCATCTGCACCATATTCGTTCATCAATTCGATTGGATCTGGTGAATTCCCTAACGATTTTGACATTTTACGCCCTTGTTTATCACGAACAATTCCTGTGAAATATACATTTTCGAAAGGTAATTCGTTACGATACTCATATCCAGCCACAATCATACGCGCAACCCAAAAGAAAATAATATCTGGACCAGTTACTAAATCTTGTGTTGGATAATAATAATTGATTTCTTCATTTTCTGGCTCATTGATTCCGTTGAAAACAGAAATTGGCCATAACCAAGAAGAAAACCAAGTATCTAATGCATCTTCGTCTTGACGTAAATCTTCAATTGTTAATGCTGCATTTCCTGTTTTTTCTTGTGCTAATGGTAAAGCTTCTTCTTTTGTTAAAGCCACAACGAAATCTTCGTTTCCATCACCATAGAAAAATGCAGGAATTTGGTGTCCCCACCATAATTGACGAGAAATGTTCCAATCTGTTACATTTTCCATCCAATTACGATACGTATTTTTAAATTTCGCAGGATGAAATTTAATTGTATCATTCATTACATTATCTAATGCAGGTTTTGCTAAATCTGTCATTTTCAAGAACCATTGATTTGAGATTTTTGGCTCAATCACAACTCCTGTTCTTTCAGATGTTCCTACATTGTTTTTATAATCTTCTATTTTTTCAAGTAAACCTTTTTCTTCTAATTCTTTCTCGATTTCTTTACGAACTTTGAAGCGATCCATTCCTGCATATTGCATTCCATAATCGTTCAATTTAGCATCATCAGTAAAGATATCTATGAATTCTAAATTATGTTTTTTACCTAATTCGTAATCATTTGTATCGTGCGCAGGCGTTACTTTAAGACATCCTGTACCGAATTCTAAATCAACATATTCATCTTCAATAATGCTAACTTCTCGACCAACGATAGGAACTATTACTTTTTGACCTTTTAACCATTGATAACGTTCGTCATTTGGATTGATACAAACTGCAGTATCCCCAAAAATTGTTTCTGGACGAGTTGTTGCAACCACAATATATTTATCTGAACCAACAACTTTATATTTTAAATAGAATAACTTTCCATTTTTCTCTTTGTAAATAACTTCTTCGTCAGAAATATTTGTTTTTGCTTCTGGATCCCAATTTACCATACGGTATCCGCGGTAAATTAATCCTTTGTTATATAAATCAACAAAAACACGTTGAACAGATTCAGATAAATCTGGATCCATCGTAAATTTTGTACGATCCCAATCGCAAGAAGCTCCTAACTTTTTTAATTGGTCTAAAATAATTCCACCATGCTTATGCGTCCAATCCCAAGCATGATTAAGAAATTCTTCACGACCAATATCAAATTTAGAAACACCTTCCTCTTTTAATTTCGCAACAACTTTCGCTTCAGTAGCAATCGAAGCATGGTCTGTCCCTGGTACCCAACAAGCATTAAACCCACGCATACGCGCACGACGAATTAAAACGTCCTGAATCGTATTATTCAACATATGTCCCATGTGTAAGACTCCTGTTACATTTGGTGGTGGAATGACGATTGTGTAAGCTTTTCTTTCATCTGGAGTAGATTTAAAAAACTTCTTCTCCATCCAGTATTCATACCATTTTCCTTCAACTTCCGTTGGCGTATATTTAGATGCGATTTCCATTATTTATATATGACTTAAAATAAATTTGGGCAAATTTACACAATCTGCCTTAAACTGCCTAGTATATTAAATATATATTATAAAATTGGAATGTTATTTGTAATAAATTCGAAAGTAATTTTATTTAAAGTAAAATTCTTTTGTACATTTGATTATAAATTAATTATCGTCATGAAAAAATTAATGTTTTTAGGTGCTTTTGCTTTAGGCGTTACAAGTTTATTTGCTCAAACACTTAGTTTAGAAAAAGAAGAAATTCAATTTGGAAATATAAAGTTGAATACTGAAGTAACAGCTAAGATGAAAGTAACCAATTCTGGTGATAAACCTTTAATTCTTAAAAGCGTTGTTGGATCTTGTGGATGTACAGTTCCTGAATATCCTACAACACCTATCGAACCAGGGAAATCTGCGGATATTACCGTTAAATATTCAAGTGGTTCTGTGACTGGAGATTTTAATAAATCCGTAACAATCACATCTAACGATCCTGTTTCTTCACGAAAAATATTTAGAATAAAAGGAAAAGCAGAATAATAGTAAAGCAAGTTATTTAACTTGCTTTTTTTGTTCCTCTTTAATAAATTCTAAAATATTATTATACATTCTTTCATCCATTTCTTTTAAATAAAACCCTTTTTTAATATCTGTAGAATCAATCTGTTGAGGATAAGCATTATTTATTAGATAAGAATTCAAACTAGAAGCACCAATTGCTTGGATTGTAGCAGAATAAATTAATGGATAATCTGTTGGATAATTGTAATCTATATTTCCTAGCTTCTTTTTTACCGTTTTTATATCATCATATTGTCCAGGAATCAATAATTGATTCACCTCTATTTTCTTGATAAAAGAAAACGTTTGTATGATTCTTAAATTTTCTAAAAAAGGAAATAACATAAAAGTTGACAACAATAAAACTAACAAAAAACTAATTAAATATGAATACTTCTCAAGTTTTCTTATATTAAAAAACATTAATAAAATTATCAAATCTATAACCAAAACATCTAACAAAAACCTAAATTGAAGCGAGAAAACTAACATCAAAATCAGTTTTATCCAGCAAGAAATATTTAGAATTTTTAATCTATAGCTTTTTGAATATAAGGTTACTATCGACGAAATAAAAGTTAATCCAAAAATTACAAAAATTATTAAAGATCGAAGTGAATTTTGGAAAAAATTAGCTTTTAAATATTCTGAAAAATTCATTTTTGCAACTTCTTCAAACGTAAACGAATCTTTAAGTGGAATAAATTTTCCGTTCTGTGCAGATAGTTCATATAAATGCTGTGGTGAAGCCCATTTCAAACTATTTATTGAAGAAAATTCTAAAGGAAATAAAGGATTTGCTGAAACAATTATTCCTTTACAACAGAATAATAAAGCAATAAAAACGAGTAAAAATAAATTCTTATCTTTTAAACTCTTGTATTCTTTATTTCTTAGATATTCAATTCCAAAAAACAAAATTAAAATAATACTTATTGGTTTAATTACAAATAAAATAGTAGCGTAAAAAAGGTAATCAGATGCTTTATTTTTATAACGTAAATATTCATTGATTAATAGAATCGAAAGAACAAAAACAGGAAGATCTGGCGAAGGAGTATTTAGAAAAAATAAAAAAATGAGATTAAAAATGAGTAGTTTTTTCTGCTTCAATTCAAAAACATAGAGATTGAAGATTAAAAATATACAAAAATTCAATCGATAATAAATATCTAATGTTTCGTTAATCGAAGCTTGCAAAATATGCCAGAAACTATTTTGTGCCAAAACCCATTCAAAATTGGAAAGACCTTTTACAAAACCAGCAAAGTCTAACCATTTTATTGTTGGAATATAATAACCAAAATGATCTAAAATAAAAGGATATGTAACTGCAACCAACAATCCAACAAAAGTAAAAGCATAAAAATATCGCGATATATTTTTCAGTTTCAACAAACTTACTTTCACTTCGTTTCTATGATAAATTAACGATAAAATAGCAATTGAAATTAATACTACTTCGTATGTGAAGTTTAATGGAAGAAAAAATGCTACTAAAAAACTTATCAATCCTACTCCTATCATCCCATTTATAACTGTAAACGAAATAGTTGAGTTTATTCTAGGGAAAATTTTCTGAAATAAAAATCCAATCCCTAAAAAAAAGAGAAATAAGACGATTGATAAAAAAAACTGTAAAACCATTATCTACCTAATAATCTTGAAGTCACATGATTACTAAATGTTTCAATTTCATTTGATTTTAGAAATTTAACCTTCATTGTTCCATCAAAATCTTCAACAGAAATGATTTCAATTTCATCATTCAAATGAATATTTTTTGAATTCAAATACTTCAAAAATTCATCCGAAGAACCAATAACAGCGCATATTTCTACTTTATCACCTTCTTTAAATTCGGCCAATTTTTTGTAATTGATAATTTCTATTTTTCCATTTTTATCTGGAATTGGAGAACCATGCGGATCTAATTTAGGAAAATTCAATAATTCGTCCATTTTATCGAAAAAAATTGGACTTTGAATATGTTCTATTTGCTCAGCAATTTCATGAACTTGTTCCCAACCAAATCCCATTTTATCTACCAAAAACATCTCTGTTAATCGGTGTTTTCTTACAATCAAAGAAGCTTTCAGAATTCCTTTATCAGATAACCGAAGTGGTTTATACGATTCATAAATCACCAATTCTTTTTCAGCTAATTTTTTCATCATACTGTTTACAGTAGGCATTTTTATTTCCAAATGCTTACTCAAATCCTTCACATTCACTTCTCCTTTCCCATTTTCAGAAAGATGAAATAATGCTTTTAGGTAATTTTCTTCGACCAATGAATTCATGGAAACAAATATAGTTGAAAATTAAGTAAAATTTAAAAATTCATTTTTAATAATATTTTTGTTAGATTTGTCTAACTTTTTAATTTGATTATAAATTTTACTTAACATGAAAACAACATTTTATTTATTCATCACCTTAACCTCCATTCTATCAAATGCTCAGGAACAAAAAGATTCTATTTATATGGAAGATTCTTCAGAAAATTTAGATGAGATTGTAATTACAGGAACAATGAAAGCTGTAAGAAAATCTGATAGTCCAGTTCCAATTGAAATCTATACACCAAAGTTTTTTCAAAAAAATCCAACACCTTCATTATTTGACGCTGTACAATTAATAAATGGTGTTCAACCACAACTAAACTGTAATGTTTGTAACACAGGTGATATTCATATTAACGGAATGGAAGGTCCATATACCATGATTTTAATTGACGGAATGCCAATTGTTTCTTCTTTATCTACTGTTTATGGTTTGAGCGGAATTCCGAACTCTTTGGTAGAACGAATAGAAGTTGTAAAAGGACCAGCATCTTCCCTTTATGGAACAGAAGCCATGGGTGGTATAATTAATGTAATTACGAAATCTCCTAAATCTGCTCCAAAATTATCTTTGGATGCTTTTACAACTTCTTGGTTGGAAACCAATCTTGATGGTGGATACAAATACAATTTAGGAGAAAAGGTAAATAGTTTATTTGGTTTTAATTACTTTAAATATGGTAATAAGAAAGATAAAAATAACGACGGTTTTACGGATGTAACGTTACAAGATCGCATCACGTTATTCAATAAATTTGATTTTGAACGTCAAAAAAATAGAACAGCATCAGTTGCTTTACGTTATTTATACGAAGATAGATGGGGAGGTCAAATGAATTGGAAAAGAAAACTACACAGAGGAAGTGACGAAGTTTATGCCGAAAGTATTATGACAAATCGTTTTGAAGCGATAGGAATGTATCAATTACCTATAAAAGAAAAAATAATGACTCAATTTTCTTATAATTTTCATCAACAGAATTCATTTTATGGTCCAGAATCTTATCAAGGAAAACAACAAGTTATTTTTGCTCAAGCTTATTGGGATAAGATAATTGGACAACATAGCTTACTTTTAGGATCTTCATTTAAATATACTTATTATGATGATAACACAAGAGGTACTGGAGAATATGATGAGGATAATAATCTAATCAAGAATAACCCAATGAATACACAGATTCCTGGTATTTTTGTACAAGACGAATGGACATTAAATTCTGAAAACAAATTATTACTTGGTTATCGATTTGATTATGATAAAACACATAAAGGAATACATTCTCCAAGAATTGCATACAAATTTTCACCTTCATCTCATCATACTTTAAGAGCAAGTTTTGGTACGGGATTTCGTGTTGTGAATGTCTTCACAGAAGATCATCGTGCATTAACTGGAGCTAGACAAGTAGTTTTTGAAAATGAATTAAAACCTGAAAAATCATATAATGGAAATATTAATTATGTATTCAAACTACCAACTTCTTTCACCGCTTTAAACTTTGATTTTACAACATTCTATTCTTATTTCACAAACAAAATTATTGCTGATACAGATACTGACGAAACAAAGATTATCTATGACAATTTAGATGGACACGCAATATCTCAAGGAGTTTCTTTAAACATAGATGCAACATTTGACTTTCCTCTAAAAATAATGCTTGGCGCAACCTATATGGATGTATACAAAAAAGAAGATGGAGAAAAAGAAGTTCAATATCATGCACCAAAATGGTCTGGAAATTTCTTAGCAAGTTATACATTCAAAAAAGGTTTTACTGTTGATTTAACCGCCAATTATAATGACAAAATGAAATTACCTCAAGTAGAAAATGATTATCGACCAGAATATTCAAAACCAACTGTTATTGCAAATATTCAATTAAGTAAATCATTTAAGAATAATATTGAAATCTATGGTGGAATCAAAAATATTTTTAATGTTTTACCAAAAGGCGATGTTATTGCTCGTTGGTGGGACCCATTCGGAGAACCAGGAAATGGCGTTACTCCTCCTAAAGGAAGAAACGATGTTATTTTTGAACCAAATGATTACAGCTATACACCTATGCAGGGAACAAGAGGTTTTATAGGTGTTCGATACAATTTACGTTAATGAAAATCTGGTACTTCATATTCATTTTATCATCATTGAATCTCCAAGCACAGATTTCATTAGAAAAATTTAATTCAATTTTTAATGAAAATCCTAAACCAATTCTGCTTTATTTTTCAACCAATTGGTGTAGTTACTGTATGATTCAAAAGAAACAATTAGAAAAAGATGATGAATTACTTCAAATTCTAAATAATGACATTTATTTTATTGAATTTGATGCAGAAACAAATGAATCTATTATTTTTTTAAACAAAAAATATGAACCTAAATCGAATAAAAAAACTCATCCATTTTTGGAAGAATTTATTGATAAAAACGAACAAATTAGTTATCCATATTGGGTTTTAATCTCAAAAGATTTTAAAATTGAAATGACTTATGCTGGATTAATTAAAAATAAACCACTAAAACTTTTATTGAAAAAGTATTTACAAAAACCTTAATTTTTAGATTTACAAAAAAAAGCCTCAATGTTAATTGAGGCTTTTTAATCACAAAAATTTACTCAAACGCAATTATCGAAAGTTTTGGATTTTCAATAATCTCTTTTTGTTTGAGCTTTTCTATATCAATCACACCAACAATGTGATTGTAATTTTTACTTTGATAACGCTCTTCAATTTCATCAAAAATGTTTGAAACATCATCTGCTTGATTCTCAAAACCGATATAAATTCGCTTCTTTCCTGTTTGATTAAAAACTCCTTCTTCTTTGTTTTCATATTTTCGAATCGAATATTGATAATCATATTTCAACGCAGAAATATCACTCAAAACAGCCGAAGAAGTTGGGAAACGCCCTGCTCCTTTTCCATATAAAAATTGCTCATCTGAAAGCGAACTTCCAATCAAAACTCCATTATATTCGTTATTCACAAGCGCAATTGTTTTATTTAATTCAACAAAAGTTGGCAAAACTGTTGATGTAATTTCACCCGTTTGATGATTAATTTTAGAATTAGCAATCAACTTTATTGTATAATTTTTTTCTTTTGCGTATTTAAAATCTTCCACTTTCAATGAAGTAATTCCTTTTCGAATAACTTGATCAACATCAATCTTTTTACCGAAAGCATGCAACGTAATAATTGCTAATTTACTCGACGCATCAAAACCTTCTACATCAGCCGTTGGATCAGCTTCTGCAAAACCACTTTCTTGCGCTGCTTTTAAGGCATCTTGATACGACTCATTTTCATTCGCCATTTTCGTCAAAATGTAATTTGTTGTCCCATTTACAATTCCAGATACATAATTCAATAAATCGTTATCAAAATATTCTTCTAGATTTCTAATAATCGGAACTGACCCGCAAACAGAGGCTTCATAAAGAAAAGAAACATTGTTTTGTGCTTGCAAATCCAATAATTCTTTGTGATGATCTGCAATCAATTTTTTATTTGCACTTACCACATGTTTACCTTTATTGAACGCTTTTATAATGATATCATGTGCCGCATCAGCATCCGAAATTAACTCAACAACAACATTTATTTCATCGTCATTTAAAATATCATCCGCATTAGTCGAAAATAATTCAGACGGAGCATTTCTAGATTTAGAATTATCTTTAATTACAATTTTTTTAATTGCAGCATTCAATTGTGGTTTTTCTTCCAATACCTTGTAAATTCCTTCTCCTACAACTCCAAATCCGAACAATCCGATATTTATTTTTTTCATTTATTTGTTTTGTTTTTAATTATTTACCAAAGAAAAGTGAAGAAAAAAAATGGTTCAATCGCATAAAAACAATTGAACCATTTTGAATAAAGAATATTATTGAAGATTGGTTTACAGTAGTTTTTATTCATCTTTCCTATAAGGATGGATTTAGCACCTTGATTCATTAATCAGGTTGCTAAAGTTTCTTTGGGCCATTTCCCTCCACTTTTCTTGATAAAATGTAAATTTTAATGAACTATTTCTGAGGACAAATTTAGGCGAAAGAATTCTATATATCCAAATTAATTTCATTTCTTTAATTTAATATTTTCCGTAATTATAGATAAAAATACACAAATAATGAATTTTATTCTATAAATATTTATAGACAAAAATAATTTTCTAAAAAATACAATTAAAAGAAAAAACAAATCTTAATAATTTTTAATAAAACCCTATTTTTATTAAAAATATTCTAAAAACTACAATTTTCAATAACTAATTAAAATATTATTTCTTTAAAATAGTAATTTTAAAGAAATATTTTCTAAAATAAATTTCAAAAATGACCTATTAGAGATTTTGAACTATTTCAAACAAAAATTATTTCTATGAACCAAGTTTCGAACTCGTTTTTTTCAATCTTGATTTTTTTATTCTCAATACTTTAAATAATTTTGCACATAGCTTTATAAAGAAAGATGGAGGGAATAGGCCCGTTGAAATCTTAGCAACCCAAAGTATAGTTGGGTGCTAAATCCTACTCAAATAGAGAAAGATAAGGACTTACCTCACACTTCTTCCCATAAGGCTTTTAAAATATTTAGAATGAAATTAGACGATATACTAAAAGAGCGTATTGTTATTTTAGATGGTGCAATGGGAACGATGATCCAAAAGCACAATTTACAAGAAGAAGATTATCGTGGAGAACGATTCAAGGATTTTCATACTTCTTTAAAAGGAAATAACGATTTATTGGTTTTAACCCAACCTCAAATCATAAAAGATATTCACCGAGAATATTTGGCTGCTGGTGCAGATTTAATCGAAACAAATACGTTCAATGCCAATATTATTTCTATGGTTGATTATGATATGGTTGATTTGGTTGATGAATTAAATTACGAAGCCGTTCGCTTAGCAAAAGAAGCTTGTGAAGAGTTTTCTACCCCAGATAAACCTCGTTTTGTAGTTGGATCTTTAGGTCCAACCAACAAGACAGCCTCTATTTCGCCACAAGTAAATGACCCTAGTTATCGCGATGTGGATTTTGATTTATTGGCAAATGTATATTATCGTCAAGCAAAAACAATGTTAGAAGCTGGTGCAGATATTTTACTTGTCGAAACTATTTTTGATACTTTAAATGCAAAAGCAGCATTTTATGGAATTCAAGATGCGATAGAAAAAACAGGAATCAACGTTCCTCTAATGGCTTCTGGTACAATAACAGATAAATCTGGACGTACACTTTCTGGACAAACAACAGAAGCTTTCTTGATTTCATTAGAACATATTGATTTAATTTCAGTTGGGTTAAATTGTGCTTTAGGTGCAACAGATTTGATTCCATATTTAGAAGTATTAGCCGAAAAAGCACCATTTTATGTCAGCGCATACCCAAATGCTGGTTTACCAAACGCTTTCGGTGGATACGATGAAACTCCTGAAATGATGCGAGATTTTATCAAACCTTTCTTAGATAAAAAATTGGTTAATATTTTGGGTGGATGTTGTGGAACTACACCAGATCATATCAAATTGATGGCAGATTTAGCAAAAGAATACGAACCTCGAAAAATTAGTGAACAATGTCAGGCGTAAAAATTCAACTTTCTGGATTAGAACCTTTAATTGTACGAGAAAATTCAAACTTTGTAAACGTTGGCGAACGTACAAATGTAACTGGTTCTAAAAAATTCTTGCGATTAATCAAAGAAGAAAAATTTGAAGAAGCACTTCAGGTTGCACGTGACCAAGTGGATGGTGGCGCGCAAATTATCGATATCAATATGGATGAAGGTATGCTTGATGGTGTAGCTTCTATGGTAAAATATTTGCGTTTGATTGCTTCTGAACCTGATATTTCGAAAGTTCCAATTATGATTGATTCTTCGAAATGGGAAATTATTGAAGCTGGTCTAAAAAATGTTCAAGGTAAAGCGATTGTCAACTCAATTTCTTTAAAAGAGGGAGAAGAATTATTTATCGAACATGCGAAGAAAATTAAACGTTACGGTGCTGCAACAGTGGTTATGGCGTTTGATGAAAAAGGTCAAGCAGATAATTATGAACGCCGAATCGAAATTGTAAAACGCTCTTATGATATTTTGGTGAATGAAGTAAATTTCAATCCAAGAGATATCATTTTTGATGTGAACATTTTCCCAGTTGCAACAGGAATGGACGAACATCGCCGAAATGCCATCGATTTTTTTGATGCAACTAAATGGATCAAAGAAAATCTTCCACATGCATTAGTTTCGGGTGGAGTTTCGAATGTTTCGTTTTCGTTCCGTGGAAATAATGCAGTTCGTGAAGCGATGCACACAGCGTTTTTATATCACGCCATCAAACACGGAATGGATATGGGAATCGTCAATCCAGAAATGATTGAGATTTACGATGATATTCCAAAAGATTTATTAGAGCACGTTGAAGATGTTTTATTGGATCGACGTGACGATGCAACAGAGCGTTTGATTGATTTTGCCGAACATCTAAAAGGTGTTACAAAAGAGAAAAAGAAAGATGATACTTGGCGCGAATTACCTTTGGAAAAGCGTATTGAAATTTCTTTAGTAAAAGGAATTACAGAATTTATTGACGAAGATACTGCAGAAGCTTTGGAAAAAATTGGTTCTCCATTACGTGTTATTGAAGGTCCTTTGATGGACGGAATGAATGTCGTTGGAGATCTTTTCGGAAGTGGTAAAATGTTCTTACCGCAGGTAGTGAAATCGGCTCGCGTAATGAAAAAATCTGTTGCTTATTTAACGCCATTTTTAGAGGAAGAAAAACTTAGAAATAAAACAGACAAAGAGCCTTCTAAGATCTTGATGGCAACTGTAAAAGGTGATGTTCACGATATCGGAAAAAATATTGTTTCAGTCGTTTTAAGCTGTAATGGTTTCGAGATTATCGATTTAGGCGTAATGGTTTCTTCTGAAACAATTTTAGACGAAGCGCAAAAAAATAATGTCGATGTGATTGGTCTTTCTGGATTGATTACTCCATCTTTAGATGAAATGGTGCATGTTGCCAGAGAAATGAAACGCCTTAATCTTGATATTCCATTGATGATTGGTGGCGCAACAACTTCTAAAGCGCATACAGCTGTAAAAATTGCACCAGAATATGACAAAGCAATTCATGTTTTAGATGCTTCGCGTTCGGTTACGATTTGTCAAAAATTGATTGGAAATCAACAGGCGGAATTGCTAACAGAAACTACTACTGATTATACAAAAATTAGAGAAGGTTTCTTGAATCGCGCTGTATCAAAGGAATATCTATCGATTGAAGATGCTCGAAAAAACAAATTAAAAGTTGATTTTGAAGAAAATAAACCTTTTAAACCAAATAAATTAGGTGTTTTTACACATCAAACAACAGTTTCTGAATTAAGAGATTTTATCGATTGGACGCCATTTTTCAAAACATGGGATTTACATGGTAAATTTCCTGCGATTTTAGATGATGAAATTGTCGGAACAAATGCCAAAGAACTATATGTAGATGCTTTGTCAATGTTAAATAAAATTGAAGCTGAAAATTTAGCTAAACCGAAGGCTGTTTTTGGACTTTTCAAAGCGAATACGGTAAACGATGATACGATTGAATTGTTTGATGAAAATGATAACAAAATCGAGGAATTTTATACACTTCGTCAACAAGCGAAAAAATCGAAAAAACAACCAAATATTTCAATTGCTGATTTTATTGCGCCGAAAGATTCAGCAATTCAAGATTATATCGGTGCATTTGCTGTAACTGCTGGTCAAGAAATTGAAGAAGTTGCTAAAGCTTACGAAACAAATTTAGATGATTACAATTCGATTATGGTGAAAGCAATTGCCGATCGTCTAGCTGAAGCTTATGCAGAATATTTGCACAAATATGTTCGTACAGAAGTTTGGGGTTATGCGAAAGATGAAACTTTATCAAATGACGAATTAATTTCAGAAAAATATAAAGGAATTCGCCCTGCTCCTGGTTATCCTGCATGTCCTGACCATTTAGAAAAAGAAACAATTTTCAAAATTTTGGATGTAGAGAAAAATGCAGGGATTGAGTTAACAAGTTCGTTGGCGATGTATCCAGTTTCATCTGTTTCGGGTTATTATTTTGGAAATCCAGAAGCAAAATATTTCGGAGTTGGTAAAATAAAAATGGATCAGGTTGAAGATTTTTCAAAACGTAAAAATATAGAACTTGATAAAGCTGAACGTTGGTTGAGTCCTAATTTGGCGTAAAAGCGTTAAGCAAAAATAAAATTTATCATTCAAAATGAGCGTTTCGAAATAAAGAATCTCAGATTCCTCGACAAGCTCGGAATGACAACGAACGTAGAACAAAATAAAAAAATGCGTTAGGGATTGTAGTGAAAATCCTTTTTTGTTGATTGGACGAAGTCGAAATTAACAAAAAAGATTGTAACGAAAAGCCCGCCCGAAGGAAACGCTCAAATAAAAGAAAATATATAATCGAAATTCGAGATTCGAACTTCGCTAAACGATAAAATAAAGAATGAAAGTTACCGAACATATAGAACGCGCAAACGGAAAACCATTATTTTCTGTAGAGATTTTACCGCCTTTGAAAGGGCAAGATGTCAATGCGACGTTCAAAACTTTAGACCCGTTAGTTGAGTTAAATCCAGCTTTTATCGATGTAACTTATCATCGTCAAGAGTATATTTACAAACAGAAAGAAAACGGGTTATTGAAACGTTATCAGGTACGAAAACGTCCTGGTACAGTTGCGATTTGTGCTGCGATACAGAATCATTATAAGATAGACGCAATTCCGCATTTGATTTGTGGTGGATTTACAAAAGAAGATACAGAAGATGCGTTAATTGATTTGAATTTCTTGGGAATTGACAATCTTTTGGTTTTACGTGGAGATCCTATAAAATCGGAAAAATCTTTTGTTCCTGAAGTTGGTGGACATGCAAATGCTTCGGAATTGATTGAGCAAATTACTGCTTTGAATACAGGAAATTATCTAGACGACGAACTACAAGAATCGCATGCAATGGATTTTTGTATTGGTGTAGCGGGTTATCCTGAGAAGCATTTCGAATCACCAAATCTTGCAATGGATTTGTATTATTTGAAAAAGAAAGTGGAATTGGGAGCTGATTATATCGTGACGCAAATGTTTTTTGATAATCAGAAATATTTTGATTTCGTTAAAAAATGTCGCGAAATGGATATTAATATTCCGATTATTCCAGGTATAAAACCTTTGACAACTTTCAATCAACTAACGTCGATTCCACAAAATTTCTATTTGGACTTACCAGAAGCTTTGGCAATGGAAGTTTTGAAGTCGAAAGATAAGGAACGAATCAAGGAAATCGGAATTGAATGGTGTATTCAACAATGTAAAGAGTTGATCGATTTTGGTGTTCCTGGATTACATTTTTATACAATGAGTAATTCTATAAATACAAAAAGAATCGCTGAGACAGTTTATTAAAATAACAATAGTTGGTTGTTTATCTTTTCACAAATAAACAACCAAAATTATTAATTAAATTAATACGTAAAAATTAATCCATAGAAAAATTGTTTTTCCCCCTTATAGTCTTATAACTCATCATTACAGCGATAAGCGAAATAATTGTAACCGAGAAACTGATGTTCAAGATAAAATCCGCATGATCTACATTTAACATTTTTAAAAAGACAGAAACAAGAAGTAAAATACTACTTACAAGGAAGAACTTAATTGTGTTCTTAAAAATCAATTTATTCATATTGTGTTAAATTTTGGTTAAATAAAAATAAATAAAAAATTATATAATCCAAATTTTTTTTGACTTATTCAATATTAAATTTTAAATAACAAACGTTGTAAAACTTTATTTATCTGCACATTACATTAACTGAATTAAATCTAAATTCCTTATTTTTGATCATATAAAACTATAAATGGATCTTTTTAACGATTTATTTGACGGACAACAAAATCTACTTCCAAAAGATGGAACTGTAAATTATTTTGGACAAATTATGACCGATGAAAAAGCGCATCATTATTATTCTATATTATTAAATGAAATTGAATGGAAAAACGATCAAGCAATAATATTTGGAAAATTGATAGAAACTAAACGAAAAATTGCTTGGTATGGAGATTTTCCATTTGCTTATACCTATTCCAAAATCATGAAAACAGCTTTGCCTTGGACTGATACTTTACTTGAATTAAAAAAATTAGCTGAGGAAAAAACTGGCGAAACTTATAATTCTTGTTTGGTAAATTTATATCACGATGGTTCCGAAGGGATGGCTTGGCATAGTGATGGTGAAAAACAATTGAAACGTCATGGCGCAATTGCCTCGCTAAGTTTCGGCGCTGAACGTAAATTTGGTTTTAAACATAAAGAAACTAAAGAAGTAATTGCTTTAAATCTTGCAAGTGGTAGTTTATTAGTTATGAAAAATGAAACACAAGATTATTGGCTGCATCGCTTACCTCCTACTAAAAAAGTAAATTCGCCACGAATTAATCTAACATTCAGAACAATAGATTTGGAGCAATAATTATTTTTGCTTGGAGATTTCAGCTTTATAAAAAGTCAAACTTTGTTGATTAAATTTATTCAGAAATGCATCATTAAAATCATTCAAAGAAATAACATCCAAATCAATTTTGGTTTTTAACGTCGGTAAAGCAATCACTTTATTTGATGATTTATCCAAACTATTCCATTTTGCAATAAACTCTTTTGTAGCTGTAATAAAAGTTGATTCGCCATTTTCTTTCGAATAATCATCCGAAACTATTGAACGTTTTATAGCAGATAATTCAATCTTTTTTGTCTGACGATTGTATCGAAAATAAGATGTAAACAAAACATCTCCTATTTTATTGATAATCTTAAAACCTTTCTTTGTTTCCTCAATCTTCGCATTGTGATCCAATTCATGAAAAGCTAAACTACTCTGCTTTTTATATTCAGTATCAGAAAGTAAAAACTCTATTTTATTCGTTTCAAAATTAATCGAAACCTTGTCAAACTTTCCATCTCCGTCCAAATCTTTCACAATAGATTGTTTTGCAAAAGTCAGTAGACTCATGCTCAAAAACAACGATATGAAAAATGTTAATCTCATCAGAAAGTATAATCTCTTAAATTTTATTTAAAGATACCACAAAAAAAGCTCCAAAAAGGAGCTTTAACTATTTAATAACAGGATTTATATCCAAAATATTTTCTTTTCGATATTTTTCGATAAAATCATCTGTAAAATTTTCGCTTCCTAACAATTTATTTTCTTGTAAAACCTTTTTAATATCAAGCTTTTTATAAGCTTGTAACATCGGTTCAGAAATCGCTTTATACGTAAAATGCCACGGTTCATATTTGAATCCTTTTCTCGCTGAATTATCCGTGTACACCAAATAAAAACCATATTTAGATGCATTTTCATCTAACCAAAGTTTAAATTTATGCATTGATCCTCCTTCGTTAAAATGTTTCTCATTCAACGGATCTGCTGGTATTCCGCGCGTTCCGTCTATAATATCCAAATCAGTTCCCCAATGGTGACGAGAAGTTCCTGGAATGGTAGAATATTCAATAATCTTTTCGATGTTTTCTTTCGCTGCAATTTTCTTCGCTTGATTTGCTTTATACTTGCGCTCCCAAATTCCGTTTTGATACGTATAATTTCTATAGCTCGAAATCACTTGTATTTTAAAACCTGCTTTTTGTGCATCAGCTTTCATTAATTCAAATTGTTTTGCAACTTCTGGCAACAATTTATACCCATTTCCAACCATCGTAGGGTTGCCTTTACCAATCAATTCAGCCGTTGTAAAAGTAGGTAAAATAGTATCTGTTTCTTCTGGAGTTTGATCGCTGTTACCGAAAGCACAACCAGCATTTAGCATAAAAGCAAGTAAAATTAAATAAGAAAATTTCATAATATTAAATTGAGACATTATGGTAAGTATTAGATTTTGGTTTATTTTTATCAAAATTAAAGAATAAAAGTGGAGATTGTTATAATAATCGTATTGATTTTATTGAACGGAATTTTTTCCATGTCAGAAATGGCACTTGTTTCGTCAAGAAAATTCAAATTAGAAAATCAAATGAAGAAAGGAAGTTCTGGTGCTAAAACGGCTTTAGAACTTGCTGAGAATCCGAACAAATTTTTATCAACCGTACAAATCGGAATTACCCTTATTGGTATCTTATTAGGGGTTTTCTCGGGTGATAAACTAACTGCAAATTTAACAGAATTTTTAACATCTATTTCTTTCATTGCACCTTACGCCAAAACACTTTCTCCAATTATTATGGTAGTAATCATCACTTATTTTTCGATTGTATTTGGCGAATTATTACCAAAACGTTTGGGAATGAAATTTCCTGAAATGGTTTCTACTATTGTTTCGAAACCGATGAAATGGTTATCTATCATCACTTCTCCATTCGTTTGGTTGTTAACAGTTACCAATAATTTTTTCTTAAAATTGTTTGGTATTAAAGACGATAGCAGCGAAGTTGTTTCGGAAGAAGAAATTAAAAATATCATCAAAGAAAGTACAGAAGGTGGTGAAATTCAGGAAAAAGAACACGAAATCTTAGAACGTGTTTTCGAGCTTGGAGATCGTCGTGTGAACACGTTAGCAACGCATCGTTCGGAAATTGCTTCATTAGATATTTCGGATGATTATGAGAAAGCACGTGCAAAAGTTAAGAAAAATAAATATTCAGCCTACCCTGTTACGAAGAACAATAATCTGGACGAAATCGTTGGTATCTTGAAACTAAAAGATATGTTTGGTGTAAGTAAGGAAGATTTTAGCCTGAAAAAATTTATACACAAACCTATTTTTGTCAATGAAAATTCGTTTAGTTATCCTTTGTTGGAAATGTTACAGAATTCACAAGCACATTTTGCCATTATTTTAGACGAATATGGTACGACGGCTGGAATTGTAACAATAAACGATATTTTGGACGAATTGGTTGGTGATACACCAGAGAACCAAGACGAAGATTACGAAATCGTAGAACGTGAAGATGGTACATGGTTGATCGATGGGCAATTTTCGATCTATGAATTCGAGAAGTTTTTTGAGATTGATATCGACGAAGACATCGAAAATAGATATGTTACCGTTGCTGGAATTTTCTTAGATAAATACGAAACCATTCCAAATGTTGGTGATAAGGTAGAAGTAGAAGATTTGACACTAGAAATTGTAGACAAAGACGGTAATCGTATTGATAAAATATTGGCATATCGTAAGAAATAAAAAACTCAACCAAATGGTTGAGTTTTTTATTAACTCACTAATTTATTTTTTGAGCAGTAATATAATTTTCTCCATTAGCACTAATCCCTAGACCAGTAAATAGATTTATAGCGATGCTGTCTGGGTAGTGGTATTTGAATTATTCTAATTAGAATATTTTCTAGAACCTTGTCAAAATGTTGTAATTTGTTGTTTCTCTTGTCCCTTCACCTATTATATTAATTCAATAACTGAAAAGGCTGTTTTATAATAAATTATAAAACAGCCTTTTATTAAATTACTAAATATTAAATCTTCCTAATGTCCTCCTTCAGATTTAACTTCACCAAGATTTATTCCTTGTTTTTTAAGAATTTTAGGCGTTGCAATTGCATAAAATACAAGATACACAAAACATAAAATACAAACAATATAACTAGAATGAACAGTTGATAAATCTGCAATATACCCTTGGAATATACTTACTAATCCTCCTCCCATAATCATCATAATTAAGAAGTTACTTCCTTGCGAAGTGTTTTTTCCTAAACCATTAATTGCTAATGCAAAAATACAAGGCCATAATGTACTACAGAACAAACCAACACTTGTAATAGAATAAATAGAGACTAAACCAGTTGTATTCATTCCGATTAATAATGCTACAATTCCAATAATTGAGAAAGTTAATAACATTTTAGCAGGGTTTCCATTTGTCCATAAAGAAGCTAAAATCATTATTAAAATAATTACACTATATAGATAAAATGGTTTCAAATCATGCCCTGCAATGTAATTAACTAATAAGAAAATCCCAAAAGCTAAATAAGGTGCTATAAATTTAAGAGCCAATGTTTTTGTCTTATCTAAACCAAATGCTTCTGCTGCACCACCCCAACGACCAATCATCATACTTGCCCAATATAACGAAACATATGGTGTTACTCCTTGTATATCGAACCCTAATTCATTGTGCATATATGCTGGTAAATTACTTACAGTAGAAACTTCTACACCTACATATAAGAAGATCGCAAGCATTCCTAATAATAATTGAGGATATTTTAAGGCTGATGATTTATCATTTTTTGAAGTTGCAATCGCACTATCCTCTTCTTGTTCTGGATGATTTGGTAAAGACGAAAATTTCAAGAAAATAGCAACAGCTAAAAAAGCAACACCCAAACACAAATATGGAATTTTAACTGCTTCTATACTCAAAGTTGTTTCTCCTTCTCCTCCTGCACCAAAAATTGCATAAGCAACAATTAAAGGTCCAATTGTAGTTCCTAAGTTATTAATACCTCCAGCTAATGTTAAACGTTGAGATCCAGTACTTGCATCTCCTAAAGCAATTGCAAGCGGATTAGCAACAGTTTGTTGCAACGAAAAACCTAGACCTACAGTAAACAAACCTGTTAACATTAAAGGAAATGATCCTGTATTGGCTGCTGGAATAAAAAAAAGCGTTCCAATAGCTGATAAAAGAAGTCCAAAAGATAATGAATTCTTATACCCAAATTTATTGATTAAATCTTGTTTAGCTAATAATGAAACGCCCATATAAATTAAAGCTCCAACCGTATAAGCGATATAATAAGCTACTGCGACTAATTGACTTTCGGCTTGGGATAAATCAAATGATTTTTTAAAAACTGGAATTAAAATTTCATTACTTGCCGCTACGAATCCCCAAAAGAAGAATACTGTAACCAGTGGGATAAATTGACCCCAATTAGTTTTTTGTGATTGACTCATGTGTTTTGATATAATTTTTTTTTAAATATTGGTTGATGATTGCCTAAACAACCAGCTTATAAATATAGGTTATTTATAGTTTAATTTACAAATAGGTGAATGCTTAAATATTATACAGCACAAAGAAAAAAACTATATATTCAATAAATAAATATTATTTTTTTACAGATCAAATAATAATTAATAGATTATTTTTAACAAAAACATGTTAAATGTATTTAAAATTTAATTTCTCACTTTTTTATAAATCAAAAAAAAACTGTCCGATTAAGACAGTTTTCATTGTGTATTTATTCTTTATTTCACAGGAGTTTCTCTCGCTGCTTCGTATATAATAGAATCTCTTTGCTCTTGCGTCAAATCGTATTTGTAATCAAATATTGCAGATTCCCAATCTCCATATCCAACATTTGGCAATACAATAAATCGTTTTCCAAATTCAGATTTTAAAGTTTCTACGGCTGCTGCTCTTTCTTTTTCAGATTTATGATTATCAAATAAAGAAGAAAAATCTGTTAAACTATCTCCCAACAATAATACAATGTCATAATCTTTCGAAATATTTTGACGACGCGCTTCTTTACTGCTTTCTTTGCTTCTCAAAATCAAATTCTGAGCACTTTGAATTGGATAATTATATTTCTCTAAATTTGCCAAAGTTCCAGGACGTTCCACTTCGTATCGATTTGTAACGTAAAAAATCTGAACACCTTTGCTAGCCGCATACTGAAAAAACTCTTGAGAACCAGCCAAAGGCGTAGCAATTCCTTTCGACGTCCAATTTGCCCAAGTTTCTTGTGACCATGTTTTTCCTTGACGCGCCATTTCTACTGCATAGTACGAATTATCCAAAAAAGTTTCATCAATATCCGTTACAATCGCCAAAGGTTTTGCGCCTTTTTTCGCAATTGCTTCATCCAATCTCATTTTAGCAACATTATAAGCTTGCTGGCTCAAGGCTTGATATTCAGCGGCACGTTGTTGAAAAAATGCAGCATAAATTTTACCATCAACTTGCAAACTTTTTTGCTGAACCGGTTGTTGTTCAGTAACTATTTTTGGTGTTTGACAAGCTGTTAATCCAAAAAGCATCAAGCTTCCAAGCATCAATTGTATATGTTTCATATCTCTAAATTCTGAAATGCAAAATTAAGCCTTACAATTCAAATCAAAAAATCGGATTACTGAATGTATTTAATCGATTCGAAAGTTGTTTGATGAAAATATTTTTTGAACTGATGATGTTCTCCATTAATCTCTATATCGATTTCTAAATAATCATTTTGATTAAAATGAATTAAATCTATTTCGAAGAAATAAATATTTCGGATAACGTGAGAATCGGGTAAAATGGTATTTTTCAATAAAATATCATTTGTTCCCATTGCCAATTCTCCATAAAATGTAACATCCGCTTTGATCTTTTTTTGAGAAGAATTTGAATAAAAATCAGCTTTAACGATATTTATACGAACTGTTTTTTCGGTATTATTTTGAATAGAAATTAAAAATTCTAATGTATTTTTTTTCTTTGTTACCGAATCTATTTTTACTTCAAATTCTGAAATTTGTTCATTAGAATCATCAATCAAATCATCATTTTTTTCAATTTTCAAAAATGATATTTTTGGTTCTTCTTCTTTCAGAAGTGGTTTTTCTATTTGAGCTGTTTTTAGTTTTTTGTAAATAACGAACAGCACTAACAATACAAGTAAAATGAATAAATATTTCATTCTACAAATTTAAAAATTAAATCGTTTTTCTGATTTCGAAAAAATGATTTGTTTCGTTTTAGACAATTTTTTTTCTGAAACGAAAAGCACAAAAAGCTAAAACAAGTACACTTCCTGCTACAGCCAAACTAATAGGATTTGAAGATTTAGAGCTATTTTTACTAAAATTTGTTTGTATTAATTGACTATTTAAACCAGAAGATTGAGCAAATGAAATAGTTGTACTTGCTATCAATAGTAATAAAAATTTGAAGAGAGTTTTCATAATAATGAATTAAATAAAAAGTTTGGTTTTGGTATTAAAAATTTATAAAACAAATACAATGCCTAATTTTCTTAAAATCAAATAATTTTCAATTTAGTCATGACCATTCAATAATCTTTTTTTTTTGAGGAGGATAAATCACAAACACTTATTTATCAACTATATAAAAAAAACTCAATCCATTTACTGAATTGAGTCCTTTATTTATGATGTAAAAACTTTAATCTAGTTCTATTTTAACAAAATGATTGTCCAATAAATGATCAATTAAATCTTGTGATTTATAATCAATCGAATTTTTCACTTGCTCTTTTGCTTTTGTATGTTCTTCAATTCGATGCAAAGCTTTATAAAAACGTCGAACTTCATTCAAATTCTTCAAAATTAATTTTGGAGCTTCAGCTTTTTCTCCATTTTCTTCTTTGCAAATCATCGTAAAATAAGACGAATTACAATGTTTAATTTCGCCCGTTTGGATGTTTTGACTTTCTACTCGAATTCCTACAACGATTGACGTTCTTCCTACATAGTTAACCGATGCTTTTAGGGTTAATAATTCCCCTACTTCTACTGGCGTTAAGAAATCTACTCTATCCACAGATGCCGTGACACAGTACTTTCCAGAGTATTTGGAAGCACATGCGAATGCAATTTGATCGAGTAGAGAAAGAATGAATCCACCATGAATTTTTCCACTAAAATTGGAATGTGATGGAAGCATTAATTGCGAAAAAGTTACCAATGAACTTTTTACCGTTTTGTAAATCATTTTATCTATTGTTGTGTGTGTGTTCAATTTGTAGTAATTAAGTTTAGACTGTAAAATTCATCTGCAATTTCGCGATTATTAGACAAACGAGGAACTTTATTTTGTCCACCCAATTTTCCTATCGATTTCATATAATGCTGAAAACCTTCTGTTTTAACCTCAGAAACAACAAGCGGACGCAAAATATTTCCCGTAATCAAATCATCATAATATGTATTTTGATGACGCATTTGTGCATCCAATTCTTTATTAAAAATGGTTATATCTTGTGGTTTTTGATCAAACTCGATTAACCATTCGTGATAAGGCAAACCTTCTGTTGGATTAACTTGAGGCGCAACTGTAAACTCATTTACACTCGCTGGATATTTTTCTAAAGTTTTTTGTAAAGCCTGTTCCACTTCATGACCAATTACATGTTCACCAAAAGCAGATGTATAATGTTTGATTCGACCAGAAACAACAATTCTATAAGGTTTTATCGACGTAAAACGAACTGTATCACCAATATTATATCCCCACAAACCTGCATTTGTATTGAGAATTAGAACATAGTCTTTTCCAATTTCAACATCTTTCAAGGAAATTCGGGTTGGATTTTCATCAAAAAATTCATCAACTGGTACAAATTCATAAAAAATTCCATTGTTCAATAAAAGCAATAAATCATCACTTTTTTGTGAATCTTGATATGCAATAAACCCTTCTGAGGCAGGATATGTCTGAATACAATCTATTTTTCGACCAATTAATTGATTCACTTTATCGCGATATGGTTCATAATTTACACCTCCTGTTACCATTAATTGTAAATTCTTAAAAATCGACTGAACATTTTCTTTTCCAGAAACTTTAATCAATCGTTCAAAATACATAATCAACCAAGGCGGAATCCCAGAAATCAGCGTCATATCAGCTTTCACCGTTTCATCCACTACTCTATCCACTTTCGTTTCCCAATCTTCAATCACATTTGTTTCATAAGACGGTAAACGATTTTTTTGCAAATAATTTGGAACAAAATGAGCACTAATTCCAGAAAGTCGACCAACTTTCAATCCGTTTTTATCTTCGAGAATTGGACTTCCTTGTAAGAAAATCATTTTTCCGTCAACAAAATTAGAATTCTTAGTTTCATTAATATAAAACAATAAAGCGTTTCGAGCAGAATTTATATGAGATGGAACAGATTCTTTTGTAAGCGGAATATATTTTGCACCAGAAGTTGTTCCAGAAGTTTTAGCTAAATAAAGAGGTTTTCCAGGCCAAAGAATATCAGACTTTCCTTCAATTACCTCATCAAAATAATGTTTCAAACCTTCGTAATCGTTGATTGGAACTTGCAATTTGAAATCTTCATAATTTTTGATTGATTCAAAATGATGATCAACTCCAAACTTTGTATTTTTTGCAGCAATAATCAATTCATTTAGAATTTTGTCTTGTGTTTCTAGCGGATTATTTATCCACTTTTGTTCTTTGTTGACAATGTATTTTGCAAAAATTTTCGCTAAAAAAGCTTTCATGCTGTTCCTTTAAAACATTATTATTGGTCGAATTTAAACGAATATTCTAAATAATTTAACAACAATTGCAATGATTTTTCTTAGTCAAATCACTAATTACATTAAAGCTAAAACGTTAGCTATCATTTTATAATCATCCCGTAAAAAGTCGCTTCTCTATTATTTCTATTCCACATAAAATTATCTTATTTTTTCGAAGGATACAAGATTTTTTCTAATCGAACGTTTTATTGTAGATTTGTTTTTATTCGCTATCATGAAAAAGATTGTACTGAGTATCTTCGCCGCAAGTTTTTTAATCGGCTGTTCTACGCAAAAAAATAGTTTCAAAAACCGACAATATCACAAGATGACATCGTGGTTTAATGGAGTATTCAATGCTGAGGATGAGTTAGAAAAAAAGAACACAGAACTACAAACAAATTATGTAGAAAATTACTCGAAGATTTTACCTGTTGGAATAGAATATTTTTCTGTTTCGGACTCTGCTAATTTAGGTGAATTTAATACGCCCAATTTTGGTATTGGAAGTGGAAATCGAAATAATCAAGATAAAGTAGAAAAACCTCTTGGATTTGCTGCTGTAGAGGCAAAAGCTTCGAAAGCAATCGAAAAACATTCGATGTTAATTAAAGGAAAAGAAAATAATCCTTTGATGGGTCGCGCTTATTTATTGATTGGAAAATCATTATTTTATCAAAAAAAATACTTTGAAGCGCTTGATGCTTTAAACTATGTTGTCAAAAATTTCAAAGATTCTAAATACGCGCAAGAAGCGCATGTTTACAAAACTGTTGCCGAAATAAAAGGTGGAAATTACTTTGATGGAATCGAAACTTTACAAAAACTTTACGAAAACGATCCGTATAAAAGTAAAGAATTAAAAACAATGATTGCGCGTACCTATGCTCAATTTTTAATTGATCAAAAAAAGTACGAAGAAGCACTTGATCCATTGCAAAAAGCCGAATATTTTTCTACAAATAAAGATGAACGAGTTCGAATATTTTATACGTTAGGACAAGTTTTTTCTAAATTAGGAAAACAACAAGAAGCTGGTGAAGCTTTCACGCAAGTTTATAAAATGAAGCCTGGATTTGATATGGAAATCAAATCGCAATTAGCGATTGCTGCTAATTTTGATCCAAAAATTAATAATTATGGAAATTACAAGCAAAACTTGTTGGACATCTCGAATAAAGGAATTTATGCATCGAAGAAAAACGAGTTATATTACGGAATTTCTGAAATGGCTTTTCGAGCTGACAAAATGGATGATGCTGTAGAATATGCAAAATTGAGTTTGAAGGAACCAATGTCTGATCCTTATATTCGTGGGCGCGCTTTCGAAAATTATGGTGATATAAAGTTCAAGCAAAACGATTATGTTTACGCATCGGCTTATTATGATTCGGCACAAACGAGTTATAATTTGCCAGAAGATCAAACGCGTATTCAGAAACGAAATGATGTTTTGAAAAAATTGATGGAAAAACATTATTTAGTTCAGAAAAATGATTCGATTCTAAAACTTGCTGCACTTCCAAAAGAAGATCAATCAAAATTCTTCACAGATTATATTGAAAAATTAAAGAAAAAAGAAGAAAAGCAAGCTATAGAAGAGCAAAAAGAAATGGAAACTTTTCAGTTAGAGAATAAAACAGCAAGTTTTACGACGAGTTTCAATAATGCTGATAAAGGAAAATTCTATTTCTATAATCAAAATTTAAAATCGACTGGACAGCAAGAATTCCAACGTATTTGGGGAGGAATTTCGTTGAAAGATAATTGGAGAAATTCGAATGCGATAAGTACTGTAATTGAGGACAAACAGAATGAATTGACAGGGCAAATTGCTGCTGGCGATCCAAGACGTTTTGAACTTGATTATTATTTAGATCAAATTCCAACTTCTCAGAAAGTATTGAATGAGTTGAAAGTTGTGAGAGATACAACGCAATTGTCTTTAGGTACAGGATATTTTGATATTTTCAATAATGCTGAATTAGCTGGAAAAGAATTGAAAGCCTTGGTTGCTTCGCCTCCAAAATCTGATGATGTGTTATTAAAAGCGACTTATCAATTGTATCGTATTTATAAAAATCGTGATCAAAAATTAGAAGATGAATACAAAAATGTGATTCTAACAAAGTATCCAAATACGATTTATGCAGGTTATATTCTTAATCCAGAAGTTGAATACATCACTGCTGAAACAAAAGAAGCTTTAGAAGCCTACAAAGTTGCATACACGTTGTATCAAGATAAAAAATATGATGACGTAAAGAAAAAAGTACAAGAAGTAATTGTAAAATTTCCTACTGAAATTATCATTGCTAAATTTGCTTTATTAAATGCTTATGTAATCAAACAAACTGGAAAAGATAGCGATTTTGAGCAAGCTTTAGAAATTGTAATTACGGCTTATGACGGAACCGAAGAAGCTAAGCAAGCAAAACGTTTGTTGGATAAATTGCGTAACACCAACCGAAAAACTACTGAAAATCAAAAGATTGAAGAAAACCAACCACAAATTAATGCTGTAGATAGATCACCTACACAAATCATTGAAAAAGAAATAAATCAACCGAAGAATAACAATGATGATAAAAATGTTCTTAAAAAAACTGTAAAAGAATCAAATACAGTTAGTCTTGAAGGAGGGGATACGAATTATTAAAATATAAATTAAATTAACACCATGAAAACAATTCATTACATCTTATTCTCTCTTTCCGTTTTGGTTGGAGGAAATGTAATCGCACAACAAACAAAAACTTATGACATTCCTTTGGTTGGAAATGCTTTTGAAGTCGGTCATAAAGAAGGATCATCTTCTACAGTTACAAAAGTGAATGCTTTAATTTCTCCACAAACTAAAAATGTAACAAAAACGTATTTCAAAGTTTTAGGAACTGGAAATGTTAATATTCAATTAAAGGGTGAAGCTAAAAATGACGCTCAATTAAATGTTGGTTTCAATAAAAAAACAAAAAAATACAATTGGAAATCTACTGATAAAACTATTTCTGTAGGTACATTCGCTATTTCAAAACCGGGTTATGTTTCTGTTGATTTAAGCGGATTGAAAGGCGAAATCCCTATTACAGATTTGATAGTTAGTGGAACTGCAGTAGACAACGGAATTATTTATAGCAACGATCCGCAGTACTATTATTGGGCGAGACGTGGACCTTCTTGCCATTTGGCTTACGAGATCCCTACAGAGAAAAATGTTTCATATTACTACAATGAAATCGTTGTACCAAAAGACGCTGATATAATTGGTTCTTATTATATGGCAAACGGTTTTGGAGAAGGATATTTCGGAATTCAAGCTAATTCACAAACGGAAAGACGTATTTTGTTTTCAGTTTGGAGTCCTTTCGTAACTGATGACCCAAAAAGTATTCCTGATGATGAAAAAATCGTTTTGTTAAAGAAAGGAGACAATGTGAAAACAGGAGAATTCGGTAACGAAGGTTCTGGTGGACAAAGTTATATGAAATACAATTGGAAAGCCGATACAACGTATAAATTCTTATTGAAAGGTGTTCCAAATGGTGATAATTCGACAACTTATACAGCTTGGTTTTTTATGCCAGAAACGAATAATTGGCAAATCATCGCAAGCTTTAAACGCCCTAAAACAAATACATACCTAAAAAGATTTCACTCTTTCCTAGAAAATTTTATGCCAACACAAGGTTACTTAACTAGAAAAGTAAACTTCAACAATCAATGGGTTTATGATGGAGAATGGAAAAAAGTAAATGGAGCAAAATTAACTGTTGATGCAACTTATAAAGCAAATCAACGTATTGATGCAACTGGAGGAACAACATCTACTGGATATTTCTTGAAGATGGGAGGCTTTTTTAATGAAATTGAACAACCTGGAACAGCTTTCAAGTTTGATAACAAACAAACTGCACCACAAATTGATTTTTCGAAATTACAATAATCAATATTGTATAAACTAAATAAAAAATCGGTTGGAATTATCCAACCGATTTTTTATTTACCTCAACTTCATATCACCATCTTTTATCCAGTTTTTCTTTTTCATGAAAATGTAAATTAAATATGAAATAATTGCTGGAGCAATGATTTGCAAAATTAATATTGAAGTTAAAATATATGAAGTATCATATTTAGATTTCATAGCATTGAAAGTTCCTATTTGTCCAACCAAACCACAAGAACCCATCCCCGATTCTAGAGCTGTATTTTCCATATTGAAATAAATAATTGCAATTGGACCTATAATCGCTGAAGCTAAAGTTGGTGGAATCCAAATTTTCCAATTTTTATAAATGTTCGGAACCTGTAACATACTTGTCCCTAATCCTTGTGCTAAAACACCTTTCAAACCATTATCCTTAAAACTGATTGTAGCAAATCCAATCATTTGTGCACAACAACCTATTGTTGCAGCTCCAGCTGCTGAACCGTCTAATTCTAACATTAGACACAAAGCAGCTGATGAAATTGGTAAAGTCAAAACCATACCGACAATTACAGCAATTACAACTCCCATTATCAAAGGATTAGAATCGGTTGAAAATATAATTATTTCACCAATCCATTTCATCATTTGTTGAACAGAAGGACCAATGATTTGTGCTAAGATTACTCCAACCAAAACAGTAATAATCGGTGTAATTACAATATCTATACGTGTTTCGCCTGCTACCATTTTTCCCACTTCAACCGCTACAATTGTCGCTATAAAAACACCTAAAGGTCCACCTAATTGATATGCTGCAATTCCTATAACTGCTGACGAAAATAACACCAATTGAGGTGCTCGTAAACTATAAGCAATAGCCAATGCTATCGCAGGTCCTGTCGCTTGATTCGCAACTGGCCAAACAATATCAGTTAAAAAAGAAATATCTAACTCTTCACCAATAGTTTTCAAAATTGTACCAACCAATAAAGTCGCAAATAAACCATAAGCCATTGCGCCCATTGCATCGATAAAATATCGTTTTGCAGAAATTTGTATATCTTTTTTGAGTAGGAAATTTTTCATGTTTGAAATTAAAAAAATCTATTATTTGTATAAAAAACTAATCTATTTCATTCTCTTTTTTACACCAATCAAGCATATATTCATATAAATCAGTCATATTAATTGATGGATTTTCTTTGTACTTTGCAAGCATTACTTGATTAAAATCTGTAAATTTCGCAAAACCTCTCATATTACTCATCATTCCATTCAATTCTGGCAAATATTTATCCAAATCTGTTTTGCTATAATTATCATGAACATATAATGTATAAACAGCAAAAGTCATGTATTCGTTAAAAACCTTGTAAGGTGATTCATACATATCAGTTATTGTAGGTTTCGCCCACTTTTTACGATTTGACAATGCTTCATTGATTTGTTTCACATATTTATCAGAAACAGGATTTACATAATTATGATCGATTTCAGTAAATACAACACGTGATTCTAACAATTCATTTTGCGTAGGAGTCAATTTTGAATCAAAATCTGCACGAGCAATGAACATAATAGTTTGTGTAAATCCGTTATCCTCAAAACGCGATGTAGAATGCGCTCCATAAATTAACGGCGAAAAATATACTGCGTATGAACCATAACCAAATCCGAACTTTTTATCCAACCAATTTTGCATTTTCTGAATTGGATTTAATTGATTATACCTTTGCAAAAGTTCTGTATAATACGGTTGGTTGTTCTTATAGAATACTCTAAAATTACTCACTTTTGCAAAATCTTGGAACACTTTTGCATCTTTCATCGGATCAAACGTATACCAGCCTTTTGCCATTTGACCTATGTTTCCATTATTTTTAATCTCTCCGTTTTTATCAAAATTATATGCACAAGCATTCATTTTCAAGGCATAATAATAGCGATAACTTGTATTAGAAAACATATTTCCTTTGTAATCCTCAATATACTGTAAATCTGTAATATATTTTTTAATCGTATCTATCGCAGGATGATTCAAATAAGGCTTAAAGTACTCTTTTACTTGTTTATAATATTCTGTTTTGGTGTCAAACATATTAATTTCTTTCTCAGCATCGGGATGCAAAGCCATTAAAATATTGACCAATTCACTCACTTCCGGAATCGCAACTTCAGTTTTTCCTTTATATTTATTGATATAATCTTTTGTAAAATTTACGTTAGGTGCAATTCCAATAATACGTTGATAAGCGGTATCTTTCTTATTCTGAATGATTAAAAAATCAATCGTTTCACCTTTTTTTAAATCAAAAGAAAGATTATTCTTTCCATCAGAATAAATCACTTCACTCTTTTCATTTGAAACTTCTGCCATAAAAACATCTGGCTTAATTTTAGAATTAATAGCCCAAGATTTGCTTGATATTTTACCATTTACTTTTATTTCAAGCATTTTTTCATTGGTATGTAAAACTTTTTGTGCAAAACTTGGCATTGCTAACAAGGTGAATAAAGCTACAATTACATTTTTTTTCATATTAGTTTATAAGTATTTTTAAAAGAAAACAACCCCATCAAAAGATGAGGCTGTTAAAGTATTATTAATAAAAAAATTACATATTTCTACGGTACTGTCCGCCTACTTCGAATAAGGCAGAAGTGATTTGTCCTAATGAACAAACTTTGGTTGCTTCCATCAACACTTCAAAAATATTTTGATTGTTAATAGCCGCTTGTTGTGCAGTTTCTAATGCACTTTCAGCTTGTTGTTCATTAATTTTATTCAAGTTTTCTTTAGTTTTAATTTGAAATTGTTTTTCCTCTTCTGTTGCACGAATAACCTCCGCAGGAACCACTGTTGGCGAACCTTTTGAACTTAAGAACGTATTTACACCAATAATTGGGAACGTTCCGTTGTGTTTCAATGTTTCGTAATACAATGATTCTTCCTGAATTTTAGAACGTTGATACATCGTTTCCATCGCTCCTAAAACGCCACCACGTTCTGTAATACGATCAAATTCTTGTAAAACTGCTTCTTCTACTAAATCCGTTAATTCTTCAATTATAAATGAACCTTGAATTGGATTTTCGTTCTTCGCTAAACCTAATTCTTTGTTGATAATCAACTGAATAGCCATTGCTCTACGAACCGATTCTTCTGTTGGCGTTGTAATTGCTTCATCATACGCATTGGTATGCAATGAGTTACAGTTGTCATAAATTGCATATAAAGCTTGTAAAGTTGTACGAATATCATTGAAATCAATTTCTTGTGCGTGCAATGAACGACCCGAAGTTTGAATATGGTATTTTAACATTTGCGCACGTTCATTAGCTCCGTATTTATTTTTCAAGGCTTTTGCCCAAATTTTACGTGCCACACGACCAATTACCGAATATTCTGGATCGATACCATTCGAGAAGAAAAACGATAAGTTTGGCCCAAACGCATTGATATCCATTCCGCGAGATAAATAATACTCAACATACGTAAATCCGTTAGCTAACGTAAACGCTAACTGCGTAATAGGATTCGCTCCTGCTTCAGCAATATGGTAACCCGAAATAGAAACCGAATAGAAATTACGTACATTTTGATTGATGAAATATTCTTGCACATCGCCCATTAAACGTAACGCAAATTCAGTTGAAAAGATACACGTATTTTGTGCTTGATCTTCTTTCAAGATATCTGCTTGAACCGTTCCACGAACTTGAGCTAATGTATTTTTCTTGATTTCAGCATAAACATCCGCAGGTAAAACCTGATCTCCCGTTACACCTAAAAGCATCAATCCTAAACCATCATTTCCTTCTGGTAAATCACCATTATAACGAGGTCTTTCCAAACCTTTGTCTTCGTAAATAGCTTTGATTTTTGCTTCAATTTCAGTTTCTAAACCATTTTCTTTGATGTATTTTTCACAATTTTGATCGATTGCAGCATTCATAAAGAAACCTAACAACATAGGTGCTGGTCCATTAATCGTCATCGAAACTGAAGTTGCTGGATGCGATAAATCGAAACCAGAATATAATTTCTTCGCATCATCTAAACAACAAATCGAAACTCCGGCATTACCAATTTTTCCATAAATATCAGGACGATGACCTGGATCATTTCCGTATAATGTTACCGAATCAAACGCTGTAGACAAACGCTTTGCAGGCATTCCTTTCGAAACATAATGGAAACGACGATTGGTACGCTCTGGTCCACCTTCACCCGCAAACATACGCGTTGGATCCTCACCTTCACGTTTAAATGGATATAATCCCGAAGTAAAAGGAAACTCTCCCGGAACATTTTCTTGTAAAACCCAACGTAAAATATCGCCCCAAGCTTCGTACTTTGGCAATGCAATTTTAGGGATTTGTAAATGCGATAAAGACTCAGAATGTGTCTGAATTTTAATTTCTTTATCACGCACTTTAAATGTATAAACTGGATTTTTATATTTGTTTACCTTTTCGTCCCAAGTCGTGATTACTTCCCAGTTGAAAGGATCTAAATTCATTTTTAATTTATCAAATTCAGCTAAAAGAATTTTAACTAAATCTGCATTTTCAGTTCCAGAAATATCAATTCCGTGTTGAGAAATTGTTGGCTTTTTTCCAGAAAGTGTTTCAATTGTTTTAAAGAAACCATATAGTTTTTGAGCTACATCTCTCTGTGCATTTGCACGAACATCATATCCACGATTATTCTCTGCAATCTCAGATAAATAACGTGTTCTTGAAGGTGGAATAACAAAGATTTTCTCTGACATTTCTTTTGTAATTTGAAAAGAAGATTTCAAATCTGCATTTGTTTTTTCAACCACTTTATCAATGATTGATTGGTATAATTGATTGGTTCCTGGATCGTTAAATTGTGAAGCAATTGTTCCAAAAACAGGCATTTCATCAGGATTTATATCCCAAAGATTATGATTACGTTGGTATTGTTTTTTTACATCGCGTAAGGCATCTAACGCACCACGTTTATCGAATTTGTTAATCGCAACAATGTCAGCAAAATCTAACATATCAATCTTCTCTAATTGCGTTGCAGCACCAAATTCTGGCGTCATAATGTACAAAGAAGCATCAGAATGATCTAAAATTTCGGTATCTGACTGACCAATTCCAGAAGTTTCTAAAATAATCAAATCATATTTCGCTGCTTTCAACACTTGAATTGCTTCCTCTACATATTTCGATAACGCTAAATTTGATTGACGAGTTGCCAACGAACGCATATAAACACGAGGATTGTTGATAGAATTCATACGAATACGATCGCCTAACAAAGCACCACCCGTTTTCTTTTTCGATGGATCGACAGAAACCAAAGCAATTGATTTTTCTGGAAAATCAATCAAAAAACGACGCACTAATTCATCTACCATAGACGATTTTCCTGCTCCTCCTGTTCCCGTAATTCCTAAAACCGGTGCAGATTTATCAGCTACTTTATCGAAATCAAATGCCTTCAAAAAATCTTCTTCACGATTTTCTGCCAACGAAATTAGTCGCGCAATCGTCGTGATATCTTTATCTTCTAATGATTGATAAACATCTTTTCCTTCTGGCAATTCTAATGGCCCTGTCGGAAAATCTGCTTTCTCCACCATATCATTAATCATTCCTTGCAAACCTAATTCGCGACCATCATCAGGAGAGTATAAACGTGTAATTCCGTAATCCATCAACTCTTTAATTTCTGACGGTAAAATTACTCCACCTCCACCTCCAACGATGCGGATATGACCCGCTCCTTTTTCTTGAAGCAAATCGTACATATATTTGAAATATTCGTTGTGACCTCCTTGATAAGATGTCATTGCAATTGCATTTGCATCTTCTTGTATCGCAGTATTTACAACATCTTCAACCGATTTATCGTGACCTAAATGGATTACCTCGCAACCCGTTGCTTGAATAATGCGACGCATAATATTAATCGACGCATCATGCCCATCAAACAAAGCAGCAGCAGTTACAATACGTACTTTGTTTTTAGGAGTGTATACTTCTTGTATTGGATGTACAAACTTTTCTTTCTTTTCTTCTTGAGTAATTTGTGACATTTATTTGTGATTTTGATTTTTTATGACTCTTGCTAAGATAACATAAATTTCAATGTTTTTCGTGCAGATAAAATTATCATATTCAATAAAATATTAATGTTTTATTAATAAATCACTATAATTTATATTGATTTATTTACAATATATTATTAACTTTAAAGAGAACTATTTTAGAATTCTACTTATGAATACTTATTCTCTAAAAGATCTATCAGATCTGTCAAGACTAGATGAACAAATGATTGTTTTATGGGATAAAAAGTTCAAATTGTTTAACGAGGATAAGATTGATAAAAATTCATTATTTAACCACGATCACTTAAAAAAAGTTATTATTATTTCTTTTTTAATTGAATCAAACAAAAAATATACAGTAGAAAATTTAAGTGTAAAATCACTTTCAGAAATACAACTTTTATCCGAATTTGAAATTCAAAATTATATCCAGAAAAACAAAAGTTACGAACCAATTATTGTGTTATTAATCTGTTCTTGTTTTTCATATGACACACGTTTCTTTGACGCTATTCTTACACTTTGTTTCAATAAAATTGGAATCGAAAAATGTTGTATAGATATTGTTTTTCCTTTTTTAAGCAAAATGTCTATCATTATGGAAAAGTATACGATTCAAGAATCGGTTATTTCCTTTTCTAAAAATTTAATTAGAAAACATCTATTTTATTTGATTAAATCAATTCCATATTCAGATCAAAATTCTCGTAAATGGCTTTTATTTTTACCTGAAAAAGAAAATGAAGATTTAGAATTAATTTATACTCATCTTCTTTTAAAAATTAATAACGAAAAAGGAATTTATTTAGGGGAAAATCAGAGTTTAAATTCTATTTTAGAATGTATTGAAAATACTCAAATAACACATATTTTTATTTATATCTCTAAAAATTATGATTCCACTTCTCTTGAAATTTATCTCGAATCAATCACGAAAAATCTTCCAAATGTTACCATTTTTGTAGCTACTTATACTATTCTAAAAGAAAAAATAACCGAAAAAGTTCCGTATATAAACGTAAACACCCCTACAGCTTTTAATTCTTATTTACAAAAAATTATGGCGATGTAAATTATTTACTTTTGATTTCCCAATTTATAGGTTGTAGATTCTTACTTTTCAAAAAATCATTAGTTTTCGAAAAAGGTTTACTTCCCCAAAAACCTCTGTAAGCTCCTAATGGAGAAGGATGAGCAGATTCTATAACAACATGCTTATTTCGGTCAATTTTTGCTCCTTTTTTTTGAGCATAAGCTCCCCAAAGTATAAAAACTAAATTTTCTTTTTGATCAGAAAGCTTCTGTATTACAGCATCTGTAAATATTTCCCAACCTTTTTTCTGGTGCGAACCTGCCTTAGAAGCTTCAACCGTCAATGTTGCATTTAATAATAATACACCTTGTTTGGCCCATGTTTCCAAATTTCCTGAAGTCGAAATTCCTATTCCTAGATCATCATTCAACTCTTTATAAATATTCTGCAAACTTGGAGGTAATTTAATTCCATCGGCAACTGAAAAAGACAAACCATTTGCTTGTCCAACTCCATGATAGGGATCTTGACCAATCAAAACAACTTTTACATTATCAAAAGGCGTATAATCTAACGCAGAAAATATTTTGGATGCGGGAGGATATATTGTTTTTGTTTTATACTCATTTCGTACAAAATCTGTCAATATTTTAAAGTAATCTTTTTCAAATTCATTCTTTAAAACTTCTTTCCAAGAAGCATCTAATTTCACATCCATTTTCATATATTTATACAGAAACAAAATTAACCAATTTTAACCTCTATGAAAAAGTTTCTTTACCTAATTCCCTTTTTTATACTAAATTCTTGTATAGATTTTGCTGATGATGATCCTTATGATTTAGGCCGGAAAATTGAAAATAATATAAAAGTTTTGAATACAGATATGATATATAATGCAGACCGAACATACAACATAAGCACTGAAGTGAAGAATAAAAACAAGGATTTTTCAGTAAAAGTTAAATTAACTTTTGAATTTAAAAATCCAAATCCGACAATCAATTCCGAAACTTTAACTATTGATTTAAAACCAAATGAAACTAAAAAATCAGTTTTCAGAAGTAGCAAAGCAAATACTAACACAGATCAAATGACATATATTAATAAGGTCAAAATTAATGTCATTCACTTTGATCGGTCATAAAAAATCACGGATTTCAAAGTATTTCATGATTTTGAATTTGTCGAAATTTTATCCGTAATTTTGCGTTAATGCAAATATCAGAACAAACTTTAAAAGATTTAGAATTTAATGCGGTTCAAAAAGAAATCGCAGAATTTGCTTATACAGAAAAGGTTGAGGCACTTATTTTTAACTTAAAACCTTATCAGGATCACCAACTTTTGGTACAAGATCTACAAACGACAAACGAATATTTAACAAGTTTCGAGACGGGAAATCGTTTTCCGTTTTCAGAATATTATATTTTAGATGAAAATCTAAGCCGATTAGAAATTGAGAATTATTATTTGCCTGCAGAAGAATTCTTCAAAATCAAGGCAAATACGCTTCAAGTGAAAGAAATCTTGAAATATTTGACAGCTTTCAACGAATATGCACCTGTTTTGTTTGAGAAAGCTTCAACGATTACTTACGAAAAAAATATCATAAAATTAATCGATCAAGTATTCAATAAATTTGGAGAAATCAAGGACGACGCAAGTCCTGAACTGAAAATTGTACGCGATCGTTTGCGTCATTTGAATGGACGAATTACCGAATTATTCAATAAATCGATGTCTTATCATTCGGATTATTTGGATGACATTCGTGAATCTGTTGTTGGAAATCGTCGCGTTTTAGCCGTTAAATCTGCTTTGAGAAAACGTGTGAAAGGGCAATTTTTAGGTACTTCTAAAACTGGATCGATTACGTTTATTGAGCCAGAAAGTGTACAAAATCCTCGTCGTGAATGGGAAGAATTAAAAGAAGAAGAAAAACATTTGGTTATTCAGATTTTATTAGATTTAACTGCTCAAATTGCAGAATACAAACCAAATCTTGAAGAATATCAAACGTTTTTAGAATACATCGATTTTACACAAGCGAAAGCAAATTATGCTTTTTTGATTAATGGAATTTTACCTCAACTTTCTGAGAATCGAATTATCAAATTAGTCGATGCTTATCATCCTGTTTTATTCTTAAACAATAAAAGAAAAGCTCAAAAAACGATTCCGCAGAGTTTAGAAATTAACGAAGATTGTCGTATTATCATTATTTCTGGTCCAAATGCTGGAGGAAAATCAATTACGTTAAAAACGATTGGTTTGCTTCAAATTATGATCCAGAGCGGTCTTTTAGTTCCTGTAAAAGATGAAAGTCAATTTGGATTCTTTAATCAAATTTTCACAGATATTGGAGATAATCAATCCATTGAAAATCACTTATCAACATACAGTTATCGTCTAAAACAAATGTCGTATTTCTTGAAAAATGCTGATGATAAAACATTATTGTTAGTTGATGAATTTGGGACAGGTTCTGATCCAGAATTGGGTGGAGCTTTGGCCGAAGTTTTCTTTGAAGAATTTTATGAACGTAATTCTTTCGGTGTTTTTACGACGCATTATACCAATATCAAATTGAGTGCAGAAAGTTTGCCAGAAGCGATCAACGCATGTATGTTGTTCGATAAAAAAAGTTTGGAACCGCTTTATCGTTTAGAAATTGGACAAGCCGGAAGTTCGTTTACATTTGAGGTTGCAGAGAAAAATAAAATTCCGTTTCGTTTGATTAATCGCGCAAAGAAAAAGGTTGAAAGTGAAAAAGTGAGTTTGGATAAAACCATTTTGAAACTTCAACAGGAAAAATTTGAGATTCAGAAAACAAAAGATCATGTTGAAGAGTTGCGCGAAACGAATATTGAACACAATGAAAAATTAGAACAAACAAACGAAAAAATTCAACAAAAACTATACGATTTTCAGCAATTATATGATCGTGAACAAAAACGTTTGAAACTTGGAGAACGTATTTCAGACATGGCGGATTCTTATTTGAAAACGAAAAATAAAAAGCAAATGATTTCGAATTTCTTGAAATTAATTGAAATGGAAAACTCGAAAAAAACGAAAGAAGTTCAACAATTAAAGAAAATCGAAAAGATTGTAGAGAAAGAAGTTAAACGCGAATTAAAAGAAAATTCAGAAACAATTTCTCAACAAAAAGAAGTCATCGAAAAGAAAGAAAAAGCAGCTACTCAGAAAAAAATTGATGCTTTGAAAGTTGGTGATCGAGTAAAAATTCATGGTTCTTCAAGTGTTGGAACAATTGATAAGATAAAAAAAGAAATTGTTTTTGTAAACTATGGTTTATTTACAACACAGATTAATGTAAACGAAGTATATAAGATTTAAAAAAAAAAAGAA
>NZ_JAOCDF010000016.1:0-61227 GCF_029840775.1 Empedobacter sp. GD03865 | reverse complement strand
AATTACTTAGATATTTTGATTGTTGTTTCAATTATTATTGTCACAATCTCAGTTATAATCAACTATTTGAATTAATTTTTTAGAAATACTCGCTACTACTTCACTTTATCTTTGATCCACTTCGCAACGGGTTTCTCAAAATATTCAAACGTTAATGCACTTAGAATTAATGCAATTACGAAATAAATTCCAATTTTATGAAAATCATTGATTCTCGGTAAATATTGATTTCCATATTTTATCACAATCATGTGAATCATGTAAAACGCAAAACTAATTTCACCTAAATAAACCAATGTTTTATGTTGAAGAATTCTCGAAAAGAAACCTTTTTGTAACGCAAAAATTAGGACAATTCCAACCATCGGAATCCAATAATAAATTCCATAACGAAAAGCTCTCGCAACATCATTGTGGAAGTAGAAAAAGATTGCCAAAACAGTAATTGCAGCGATTTCTATTAAAGTTCCTCTCGAAAAATTGATAGGCGTATCTTTTATCTTTTTATAGATTTGACAGGTAATAATTCCTAAAATAAAATCGAAACTGCGAACAATTGGATTGATGTAAAAAATCGCTTTTTCCAATTTCATATTTGTTCTGAAATAAGGTTCTGCAAAAATAATAATCGGAATAATTAGTAATAAAATATATTTCAGTTTCGGGAATTTATGCAACCAGATTACATAAAAAGGAAACATCAAATAGAAAAATAATTCGGTCGAAATACTCCATGAAACGTTATTAATAGAGAAATAAAAGTCTTTTACTGGAATATAAGATTGTAATAAAAATAAGTTTACACCTGCAATATCCCAATGAAAATAACCTTGCCAAACATTGATGATAACAAACGGTAACATGACACAAAAGGTTAGGACATGAAGCGGATAAATACGAGCGATTCGCGCGATATAAAACTTCTTTTTATCAAAATTTGGATTGTCGATGACTTTCTTTTCGTAATTAAGCGCCAAAACAAATCCGCTCAAAATAAAGAAAAAACCAACACCAAGATAACCTTCGAAAAAGACGTTATTTTTTAGATAATTATACCAAGCTAAATCGGTTTTTACAAACGTTAAATGGCTTAAGAAAACGACAAAAGCAAAGAAAAAACGTAAAGAAGTTAAGCTATTTAGCATTAGTCAATAATTTTAATTTCCATTTGATAATATTCGTCAAACATGCGAATAAATTCGTCCAATTTACTTTCTCTTACCGAAATTGTAAACATACATTTATCCGAAAAATGTTTGTCTTTAATCTCTCCAGAAATACGATCAACATTGCGTTCTACAATTCCTTGTTGATCATAGTTAAAAACCATTTTCACACGTTTTGAAACAAATTTTTCTACAATATTTGCTTCTTCCAACACAACTTGTGCCGCATATTTATAGGCTTTTACCAAACCAGGAATTCCCAGTTTTGTTCCACCAAAATAGCGTACAGAAACAATTAAAACATTGGTGATTTCGCTTGATAAAATTTGATTATAAATTGGTAAACCAGCCGAACCACTTGGCTCTCCATCATCATTTGCACGATGATTTTTACCATCAATTCCAAGAGCGTAAGAGTAACAATGATGATTAGCGTCGGGATGAATTTCGCGCAATTGATCCAAATAAATTTTGATGTCATCTTCATTTTCAACTGGATAAGCAAAATTAATAAACTTACTACCCAATTCTTTGAAAATTACATCTTCCACCGCTTTCTCGATTGTACGATAATTATCCGTCATGTTGTATTGAAAAGTAGCGCAAAGATAGTTTAAATAGTACTTTTAAAGAAAAAAGGTTTTATATTTATGAGTGATGAAAAAAATTATGAATGAATTTGAATGATAAAGTAATTTTAAATACTTTTTTAGGAAAACAGAATACAAATGATTTAAAAGATGGAAATCATTATTAGATTTTAATTGGAGAAAGTGGAAAAGTTATTGAAATAAATAATGATTTATTTGAAGGAAGAGTTTTAGTGTTATTTGATAAAGATTTAGATGAATTAAATCTGTAATAATCATAATCTTTCAAAAACTCTCTTTGGATATTAGAAACTGATTTAATAATTGATAAAAGGTAATAAAAAAAGAACCTCATTTCTAAGGCTCTTCAATTTCTATTCTATTTTCGAAAATATTTAATTCATCATTCAAAAAGCGATGCTTTTCAGTTCGAGTTCCTTTCAGTCGAGGAGCTAAAATTCCTTCATTCCAAATAGTATCCGAACTCAAAATTCGTGCTTCATCCCACAAATCAGCATCAATAAAATGTTGTATGGTATCACTTCCACCTTCAATAATCAAGGATTGAATATTGTTTTCGTACAAATAATCCATTACTTGTGGCAATATTTTTTGCGTAAAATCTAATTGAACAAGTTCTAAATTTTCTTCAGAACAATTTTCAATCGAATTGAAAATTACAGTAGGTTGCGTTTGATCAAACAAATGGAAACTTCTCGGAATAGCTAAGTTTTTGTCAATAGCAATTCTTAACGGATTATTTCCTTCCCATAATCGCGTGTTAAGCTGCGGATTATCAATTAAAGCTGTGTTTTTTCCAACCAAAATAGCTTGTTCTTCTGTTCGCCATTTATGCACTAACTGTTTTGTATATTGGTTTGTAATCCACAATTGTACATCATCACGCCCCATATATCCATCTTCAGTTTGCGCCCATTTTAAGATAATATACGGACGTTTTTCCTGATGAAATGTTATAAAACGCTTATTGAGTTTGATACATTCTTTTTCCAAAACGCCTAAAGTTACATCAACACCATTTTTCAGCAAACGCAAATAACCTTGTCCATTTACTTTCGCAAAAGGATCTAGAGTTCCGATTACGACTTTGGGAATTTCTTTTTCTATAATCAAATCCGCACAAGGAGGCGTTTTTCCGTGATGTGAACAAGGTTCTAACGTAACATATAACGTAGATTCTTTTAATAATTCTTGATTTTTAACCGAATTAATTGCGTTCACTTCGGCGTGTGGTCCACCATATTCTGACGTAAAACCTTCGCCTATAATTTTGTTGTTATGTACAATAATAGAACCAACAAACGGATTAGGATATGTTGTTCCTAACCCGTTTGTTGCAATTTGTATACAACGAGCCATATATTGCTCATCGATAGATTGTTGTGTCATGCCCAAAAATTATGCATTAAAATCAATATTGAATAATGTTTTCAGTTTGATTTCTGCTTCAATTAATTTTTTACGTTTATCGTCAATTTGCTTGTAAACATCTTTTAAAAAAGGATTGTTCTCATTTGCATTCGAAAAGAAATGTACATTATTATCCAATTGATTAATCTCTTTTTCTAAATCCTCAATTATTTTACGTGTTTTTCTAATCTCATCATCCAATAAATTTCCATTATTTCCAGATTTTACTTTATTGACAAATGATTTCAACTTATAATCGCTCAATTCATTTTTAGAAAGATTTAAAGCATCTAATTTTTTGTGGTAAACATCTGTAAATTCTTGATTGATTGAAATTTTTTCTGATGGAACTTTTCCTAAATTTGTCCAATTATGTTGAATTTCTTCTAATTGTTTCAACGCCTCATCTTTGTCTTCAGAAATCGTTTGATTTTTGAAATCGTTTAAGAAAGCTTGTTTCTTTTCGAAATTTAGTTCCAATTTTTGATTCGCTTGTTCGTGACGTTTTTTGTAACGATCAAAGAATTGATTACATGTATCTTTGAATTCTTTCCAGATTTTGTCTGAATTTTTTCTCGGAACATGTCCAATTTTTTTCCAATCATTTTGGATTTTTTTAATCACTTGTACAGAAGCATTCCAATCTGTGCTATCTGTATGTTGTTTTGCGATTTCCAACAAAGCTAATTTCTTTTCAAGATTCAATTGTTGCTCTGATTTTAGATTTTTATAGAAATCATTTTTGATGTGATTAAATTGTCTTGTCACTTCTTTGAAAGCTTCCCAAGTTGCAGAATTTTTATCTTTTGGAACACGTCCAATTGTGATAAAGTTCTCACGCAAAGAGTTTATTTCAGAAATAGCTTTTTGCCAATCGCCATGCGATTTTGTTGTTGCTTGCTCAGAAATTTCTTTGATACGAGTAATAATTTGATTCTTCTTCTCTAAATTATCTTTTTGCTCTTGTTTTATTTTTTCATTCAATTCACCTTTACGGTCATGAATTTTATTTGTTAATTCTTTAAATTTTTGCCACGTTGGTTCACGCAAATCTTCTTGTACAGGAACGGCTTCTTCTTTCCATAAACGATGCAAATATTGCAATTCATTCAAGGCTTTTTGCACGTTTTGCTCTCCAATTAATTCTTCTGCACGTTTGATAATCGATTGACGAACTTCAAGATTATGTGCATAATCTAATGTTTGCAATTCCTTATTCATATCCAAATACGTGTAGAAATTATCTAAATGGAAAAAATAATTTTTGAATACATTTTCAGCATTTTTGCTCGGAATTCTTCCTGCATTGTGCCAACGAGTTTTTAACTCACGAAATTTCTTGAACATTGCCGCCGAAGAATCACTTGGTTCTTGATACAAGGCTTTTAATTCGTCAATAATTTCTAAACGTTCCTTTAAATTATCAGATTCCTTTTTTTCATTTTCTTTATGAAAAACTGCTAATTGATTTTTAAAATCGTTGTAAACAGCGTTAAATTTTGCTCTAAAAGATGTTTCGTATTTAAAATCTAATTCATCACCACCTTCACTTAAGAAAGCTTCTTTTTTCACGGCTTCATCTTCTTCTAATTTAGCTTTGAATGCATCACGAATTTGATTAAAATGTTCGCGAATCTCCTGAACATCGTATTTGCTCAATAGATTTTTTGCTTCGTTAATCAAAACATCAAAACTAAATGTTTCGTAATTTTTGAACGAAATATCGCTTATTTTTTCTTGGTTCGTTGACTCTTCCGTTTTATAAGATTCCGTATTAGAGTGGTTTGTAGTTGCAGGTTTAGGTAATTGTTCTCCGTCTGCATTTTGCAGGTTATCCATTTCAGTATTCATAAGAAAATAAGTTTTGTTTCTCAAATCTAATAAAATTTGAGGACAATATCAAGTCTATTTTGTACGATTATTCCAAATTTTCCAAGCTTTTTCGGCTTGTAGAACTAACATTTCGTGGCCATTTTTAATTTTGGCTCCGTTTTGTTGACCATTTTCTAAAAATTTAGTTAACGGTGGATTGTAAATTAAGTCGTACAATAAATGATTTTCGTTAATATATTGATAGGGTAGAAGCGGGGCATTTTCAATAGTTGGAAAAGTACCAACTGGTGAGCAATTTACAATAATTTGATGATTATGAATGATTTCTTTATTTAATTCATCATAAGAATAATGATTTTCGGTTTTTGTTCTCGAAACAATTTTATAGTCAATTTTCAATAAATTAAGAATATAAAAAACCGCTTTTGCAGCGCCTCCATTTCCTAAAACCAACGCTTTTTTGTGATGAGGTTCTAAAAGAGGTTCTATCGAATGATGAAAACCGTAACAATCTGTATTATGTCCGATTCGTTTTCCATCTTTTATTAAAACGGTATTTACCGCACCAATTGCTTTGGCTTCTGGCGATAATTCGTCCAAAAGTGGAATGATTTCTTGTTTGTAAGGAATTGTGACATTAAAGCCCACTAAACCTTCGGTTTCGAATACTTTTTCTACTTCATCGATTTGCTGTAAATCAAAAACATTGTAGACAGCGTCTACAATGTTCTCGTTTTTAAATTTTTCAGCAAAATAAGATTTAGAAAATGAATAAGAAATATTTCTTCCGATTAATCCAAATTGTCTCATTCTTCTGTTTTATTTTTATTGAATTGAGCTTTCACGATTCGGATAATCAACGGCATATTCGCCAATAATATAATTCCGAAAATGAATTTCTCTAAATTATTTTTTACAATGTCAAACTGACCTAATGTGTGTCCCAAAAGCGAAATAACGCCAACCCAAAGCACCGCACCTATAAAACTATAGGTAATAAATGTGCGATAATTAAGGTTTGTAACACCACAAATAAATGGAATTATAGTACGAACAACAGGCATAAAACGAGCAATAATAATTGCTTTTTTACCATTTTCGTTAAAAAATTCTGTTGCTTTTTCGATATGTTTCTTTTTAAGAAACCATGAGTCTTTTCGTCCTAAAATCCAACCGCCAAATTTTCGTCCAACATAATAATTTACGTTATCACCAAGAATTGCTGCAACCATCAGTAACGGAATAATATATTCGATATGCAAATGGTTTTGGTCATCGCTTGCTGCAATCATTCCAATCGAAAAGATTAGTGCATCTCCAGGTAAAAAAGGCATTAAAAATGACATGATAATTAAACCAGTTTCAGCGAAAATTATCAGGAATAAAATAACATATATCCAATAACCGTAATTATTGATAATGTCCATTAATACCTTGTCTGGGCGTTGAACAAAATTGGTGATAAACTCAATAATAGATTGCATTTTTTATTTTTTAAGCTCTAATTATATCAGCTCCAATAGCACGTAAACGTACATCGATATCTTCATAACCACGGTCAATTTGATCGATATTATGAATAACAGTTTTTCCTTTTGCAGAAAGTGCAGCTATCAATAAAGACATACCAGCACGAATATCTGGAGAAGTTAATTCAGCTCCTTTTAAAGGTGTTTCGTGATTAAGACCAATAACAGTTGCGCGATGTGGATCACATAAAATAATTTGCGCTCCCATATCAATTAATTTATCCACGAAGAATAAACGAGACTCGAACATTTTTTGGTGGATCAAAACGCTTCCTTTTGCTTGAGTGGCAATTACCAAGATAATTGATAATAAATCTGGTGTAAATCCTGGCCAAGGCGCATCAGAAATTGTTAAGATAGAACCGTCAATAAAACGCTCGATTTCGTAATGTTCTTGTGCTGGAATATAGATGTCGTCATCACGACGCTCTAATTTGATTCCTAATTTTTTGAACACATCTGGAATAACACCTAAATTTTCCCACGAAACATTTTTGATTGTTAATTCAGATTTTGTCATGGCAGCTAAACCAATCCATGATCCAATTTCGATCATATCTGGTAAACATGTATGTTCAGTTCCGCCTAACTTCTCAACTCCTTCAATCGTTAAAAGATTCGAAGATATTCCAGAAATTTTAGCACCCATTCGGTTCAACATTTTACACAATTGTTGAATGTAAGGCTCACATGCAGCGTTGTAAATAGTTGTTGTTCCTTTTGCTAAAACTGCAGCCATAATAATATTTGCAGTTCCTGTTACAGAAGCTTCTTCCAATAACATATAAGAACCTTGCAATCCGTTTTCGTCTACTTCTACACCGTAGAAATCTTCGTCTGGATTGAAGCGATATTTTGCTCCTAACGCAAAGAAACCTTCGAAGTGCGTATCTAAACGACGACGCCCAATTTTATCTCCTCCAGGTTTCGGCATAAAAGCTTCTCCGAAACGAGCTAAAAGTGGTCCCATTAACATGATTGATCCACGTAATGCAGCACCATCTTTACGAAATTGTTTTCCTTTTAAATAATCTAATCGTAATTCGTCGGCTTGGAAAGTAAAATCTCCCTTTCTATTTTTTTGTGTTTTTACGCCTAAATCACCCAAAATTTCAATCAAACGATTGACATCTCGGATGTCTGGAATATTTTTAACACGAACTTGTTCATTGGTTAATAAAACCGCACATAAAATTTGTAGTACTTCATTTTTAGCACCTTGCGGAGTAATTTCTCCTTTCAAAGGTTTCCCTCCCTTTATTTGAAATGTAGCCATTTACTTGTATTAAATAGTTTTGATTTAACCTTTATTGTTTCGAATGTTTTGGTTTCGATTGTTGTTATTTTGATTATTTCGGTTATTGTTGTTTTGACGATTATTCGAATTTTGGTTATTATTTCGATTGTTGTTATTTTGATGATTACGATTATTGTTTTGGTAACTTCTATTGTTTTGATTGTTGTTTGAATGATTATTATTCGAATTCAAACGATCAGGAGAAACCAAATGATCATCAACTTTTCTCAAATCAATTTTACCATTAGATAATTCGTACAAATGATTAAAAATAACTTGATCATCAACAGTATCTTTATTCCAAAGTAAATAACATTTTTTCATGTGATTGGCAATCGCAAAGTACAAACCTTCGCGTTTTTCGCCTTCTTCCCACGTTACAGCAACATCAATCATTTTACGAATATTGTTTCCGTAATATCTGTATTTATAGATGCTTTTTGGATATTCTACTTTATTTGGTTTACTATTTACCGTATCTTTTTTTGTCGGAATTGGATAAGGAGATTTTACATCCAAATCAAATTCTGCCATGATAAAAAGTTGATCCCAAAGTTTATGTTGAAAATCTGGTACATCGCGCAAGTGAGGATTTAATTCTCCCATTACTTCAATTATAATTTCGGCAAATCCGTTGCGTTCTGTTTCGTCTGTTATTGTTTTACAATGATTTACCATTTCTTGAATATGACGACCATATTCTGGAATAATCAATTGCGAACGAAGTGTATTATATTCCATTAAATTTTCTAATGTATTGGTTACAAATTTACAAAATTCTATCCGATTATTTGGGTAGAAAAGGTGTATTGATTGCTAATTTTTTATTAAATTTTATTCCTTAAAAAACGATTATAGTCGGAAGAAGATAAGCCGTAAAACAAGATTTTGTCTATTTAATTCAAAACAGTTAAAAATCTTTATCACCAAGGAAAATTAAGTTAAAACCTTTTGGTTGTCAACAAATATAGTATTTTCTTTTAATAAAAAGTAAATTTGGGTTTTTGTTTGAATGATTTAAATGAATATATTTTTAATTTAAACTTTATCCTCAAATTACACGCATTCAACGTATCTTTAGGGCAATTAAACAATAAATTATGAAAATAAAGTCGATAATAGCACTTTTTTTTCTCGCTACCACTTTTACTTTTGCTCAAACAAAACAGATTTTAATTGAAAATGTTAGAATTTTAGATCATCAAACTCAAGCATTAACATCGCCGATGAATGTTTTGGTTTCTGGGCAAAAAATTGAAAAAATTAGTTCTGCAAAAATTTCTTCACCTAATCAAGATGTTGTAAAAATTAAGGGAGGAGGAAAAACGTTGATGCCAGGTTTAATAGATGTTCATGTACACATGGTATTTGGTTCATTGACGATGGCGCAAATGATGTCGCCAGATATGTCCGAAGAAATGTTAATGAATAAGGTTGGTGAAGCTTCCCACAAAATGTTGATGCGTGGTTTTACGAGTGTTCGTGATGCTGGTGGACCAATTTTTCCATTAAAATTAGCCATTGATAAAGGTAAAGTTGTAGGACCTAGAATTTGGCCTTCAGGAGCAACGATTAGTCAAACGGCTGGTCACGGAGATTTTAGAACTCCAGACGAACGTTCTCGTAGATTCTTTGGAAAAGCATCTCGTGCTGAGGAATTAGGAGCTACTTTTATTGCTGATGGAAGAGATGAAGTTTTGACAGCAACAAGAGAAAATTTACGTTTTGGTGCGAGTCAAATCAAATTGATGGCAGGTGGTGGAACGTCTTCTGCTTATGATCCGATTGATGTTACGCAATATACTTTTGACGAAATGAAAGCTGCAGTTGATGCTGCTGAAGATTGGGGAACGTATGTAATGGTACATGCTTATACGCCGAGAGCTGTTCAACGTGCTGTGGAAGCAGGAGTGAAGTCAATTGAGCATGGTCAAATGTTGGATGAAGAAACATTGAAAATTCTTGCTAAAAAAGGCGTTTGGTTGAGTCTTCAGAATTTGATGGATAATAATGAAAACATGGACGAGCAGCGAAAAGAAAAACGTAAACCAGTTTTGGATGGTCAAGATAAAGTTTGGCCTTTAGCAAAAAAACTTGGTGTGAAGCTTGCATGGGGAACGGATTTCTTGTTTGAACCTGAGTTGAATGATGATCAAAATAGTTACATATTACGTCTTCAAAAATGGTTTACAAATGCCGAAATTTTAAAGATGGTTACGCAAGATAATGGAGAATTGTTGCAATTATCTGGTTTAAGAAGTCCATATCCAGGGAAATTAGGCGTTGTTGAAGAACAAGCTTTAGCCGATTTGATTTTGGTTGATGGAAATCCGTTGAAAGATTTATCATTAATTGCTAATCCTGATAAAAATTTTTTAGTGATTATTAAAGATGGACAGATCTATAAGAATACAATTAAAACTAAAAAGTAAAATTATCGTACATCATAAAAAAAACGAGGTTAATTTTTATTTTACCTCGTTTTTTTAGTTGTAAAAATTAGAAATTTTAGATCTTATTTATTAGCTTGAAATTTGTTGAAAAAGTCAATGGTTTATTTATAAAAAATATTGATTTTGAATGAGTAAAACTGTAAATTAATAATTAAATCTTAATAAAAATGTCAATACTAGAAAATATTTATTATAGAGTAATTCTTCCAGAAGATGAGATTAAAGCAACACTGATAATTGTCCATGGTATGCAAGAACATAGTGGGCGATATGAGAATTTTGCAAAGTATTTGACGGACAAAGGAATTCTAGTTTTGTTATATGATCATTTAGGACATGGAAAAACAGCGAAAATAGAAGAAGATTATAGTTTTTTTAGTTTAGATAGTCCAACAGAAAAACTGATTGAAAATACTAAAATTATGGTAAAATGGTTAGAAGATCAATATCCTTTATTACCACATTTTATTTTGGGGCATTCAATGGGATCGTTTATAACACGTTGCCTACTTCAAGAATATGGAAATCATTTTGATGGTGCTATAATTATGGGAACAGGAGGTAGAATTCCTGGAATTAAATTATTGAGTAGTTTTTTAAGTCTTCTAAATAAATTGATTCCTCATAAAAGAAGTAAATTACTTAATATTATTTTTTTAAAATCAAATAATAAATATTTTAAAAATGAAGAAAATTTTTATGAAACTAATTGGCTTAGTTTAGATGAGTTAAATCGTTTAAATTTTCTGAAAGATCCTCTTTGTGGAATACCTTTTACTGTTAATGGTTTTTATACTTTGATTAATTTAAATATACAAGCAACAAAAAAGAATTGGACAAAAGCTATACCGCAATCTTTACCTATTTATTTTGTGAGTGGAGCAGATGATCCAATTGGTGATTTTGGTAAAGGAGTTTTGCAATCGTATAAAGATTTAGAGCAAAATGGTTTTGAAAAAGTTTCAATAAAATTATATCCAAACTTGAGACATGAAATATTGAATGAATCTATTAAAGAGCAAGTTTATCAAGATATTGTAGATTGGTTAACGGTTTTGATAAATCATAAAAAAATAGAGCAAAAAGACGTTTAATAAATCTTTTTGCTCTAAAAAAAACTATTCTCCTAAAAGAACACCAGAAACATTCCAATAACTGAAACTATTTCCTTCAGGTTTTCCTTGCGGTATTTTTACTTGTATACTATGTTTTCCGGCTTTTAAATTGCCTAAATCTATGAAGTATGGATTTGTGATTGTTCCAGGACACCAATTAGAACGGCTATAATCTGATGATGATAAACCATTATCAAAATTACCAGAAGCAGGATTATAAGCGCGATACGAACCACAATCTTGTCTCCAAGGAACTATATTAAATACTTTTTGTCCATCAAGAAAAATACTATTTTCTTTTGGAACAAACTCATCTCCATTTTCCCAACCGCCATGTCCAGTTGTTGTAAATCTTAATTTAGCATTGTTGTAATCTTCTTTCAGCGTGAATTCTACCGTAAAACCATTCGGATTTTCGAATAAAGTAGGGTATTCTTGTCCAGCCATTTCCATCACATTTGCAGTGTTGAAAATTGGTAAAGCCTTTTTAATTGGCATTGTTGTAGAACCTGATGGATGAACAGAAATATTGGCAGAAATAATATGTCCGCCTTGATCATAATTTCCAATAAAGAAACCGATTAAAACCTCTTGATTAGATAATAAACCTTGGAATTCTGTGATTTCTTGACGATATTTTGCTTCGGTTTCCCAAGTTTGATTTTTTAATTGAATATGATTGAATTTTTTGATTCCAAAAGGTGTGAAAAATCGCATTAATTCTATCGTTGGTGAATAATTTTCAGTTAAAAAATAACCTTGATATTTTTTATTATTTGCTGATGTATAAATTGGTAATTGATTGATTCCTTTTTGTAAACCATCCATAAATGTAATTTTAGAATCACGTGGAATCAAAAATACAGAACCTGTTCTATCGTAAGCATCACCATTTGATTGTTGCGAAACATTTAAGAAAACTTGGCTTCCTACTTTAATTTGAGGAATTTTAATTTTTCGAATTACAACAGTTCCATTTGCAAAGCGATAAATTGAATCATTTGACGAAAAATCTTTACTAAAATTAACTTGTTGATGTGATAAAAGCGGAATATCGACAAATTTACTTTTCCAAATAATATCTTTATATGTCAATAAATCAACTCGATTTTGATGCAATTCTTTTTGAATAAATTGACTTGGAATCAAATCTTTTTCACGTTCTATTTTTGAAGCTCGAATGGTTGAATTATTATTTCGAGTAAGTTCTAAAACAAACCCCAAATTCATTCCAACCATTGTTGGTGAGGCATTCAAATCCATATTGTCAACAAACCAAACGTCTATTGTATTCGAATTGATATTTGTCGTCGCCTTTTTACAACGTAAACCTAAAATTCGTTTCGTTTCTTTAGAAATTGTGAAAACAGATTTATTAAACGCAACCGAATCATTTGTAATGATAGAATTAGTCGGATCAAATTGTGTAATCAAGGAAATAATTGATGGATTTGTTTTGGTATAATAAAACATTTCATCAGGATAATTTGATGAATAACTAAAACTTTGTTGCTTTCCAATAACTGTTTCTTTTGTATTAGCAATAACTTGTATGGGGTTATTTTCTTCGACTTTTTTTCCATTCGAAAAGCGTTCATACGTAATTTTGTAGGTTTCCTGCGCATCAAGAATAATAGCCTGAATACAAAAAATAATAAGTAGAATTGATTTCAATTTCATGTGTGATAAAATAAAAAAGGTTTACAAACGAATTGTAAACCTATAAAATTATCTGATTGTATGGAAAAATATCTTACACAAAAGCATTAATTCCTGTCACATCTGCGCCAGTTATTAGTAAATGGACATCATGTGTTCCTTCGTAAGTGATTACAGACTCAAGATTTGCAGCATGTCGCATCATAGGGAAATCGCCTACAATTCCCATTGCACCAATGATTTGTCGTGACTCTCTCGCAATATCGATAGCCATTTTTACATTATTTCGTTTTGCCATTGATATTTGTTCAGGCGTTGCTTTATTTTCGTTTTTCAGTGTTCCTAATCGCCAACATAACAACTGAGCTTTCGTTATTTCTGTAATAAATTCAGCTAATTTTTTCTGCTGTAATTGATAAGAAGCAATCGGTTTTCCAAATTGTGTTCGTTCTAATGAATATTTTAAAGCTGATTCGTAACAATCAATTGCAGCACCAATTACACCCCAAGAAATTCCGTATCTAGCAGAATTTAAACAAGATAATGGTCCGCGTAAACTACTCACTTCTGGTAAAATTTGAGATTCTTCAATCTTCACATTTTCGAAAACTAATTCACCTGTTTTTGAAGCTCTTAATGACCATTTATTCAAAGTTTCTGGTGTTGTAAAACCTTGCATACCGCGTTCTACAATTACACCACGAATTTTTCCTTCTTCATCTCTTGCCCAAACAACTGCAATATCACAAATTGGTGAATTTGTAATCCACATTTTTGCTCCATTTAAGATATAATGATCACCATTTTTTGTTAAACGAGTTTCCATTCCGCCTGGATTTGAACCATGATTTGGTTCAGTTAATCCAAAACTTCCAACGAATTCTCCTGAAGCTAATTTTGGTAAATATTTGCGTTTTTGTTCTTCTGATCCAAAAGAAAAAATTGGATACATCACTAACGAAGATTGTACTGATGCAGCAGAACGAACAGCCGAATCGCCGCGTTCTAATTCTTGCATGATTAATCCGTACGACATTTGATCCAAGCCTGCACCTCCATATTCTTCAGGAATATAAGGTCCTAAAGCACCAATTGCACCTAATTTTTTCATTAAATCTGGAATATCTTTATGATGTTGCGCGGCATCATCTATCACAGGTTTTATTTCGTTATCCACAAAATCTCGAACAGATTGACGAATTAATTTATGTTCTTCGGTTAATAAATCATCAATCTTAAAATAATCTGTAGTTGAATTCATTTTATGCGGTTTTATTTTATTAAATCTAACGATTATTCATTAAATTAAAAATTATTCTGAATAATATTTATTAAAAATTTTAATTTATGAAACTTTTGACTAATTTAGGTAAAAGTTAAAAACACAAAATAACACAAAAAAATGATAGAAAACGAATTAAAAGAATTAGGTATTTCTTCCGAAAATCTTGGAACATCAACAGGAAATACTTGGTTTGGAAAAGGTGAAGAGCTTTCTTCTTACTCGCCAGTAGATGGAAAATTGATTGGAAAAGTAAAATCATCAACAAAAGATGATTATGAAGAAGTGATAAAAGAGGCACAAGTTGCTTTCAAAGAATGGCGAATGGTTCCTGCTCCGAAACGTGGAGAAATTGTGCGTCAATTTGGAGATAAACTTCGTGAGAAAAAAGCTTCCTTGGGAAAATTGGTTTCGTACGAAATGGGAAAATCCTATCAAGAAGGTTTGGGTGAAGTGCAAGAAATGATTGACATCTGTGATTTTGCAGTTGGATTATCGCGTCAATTATATGGTTCGACAATTCATTCGGAAAGACCTTTGCATCGCATGTACGATCAATATCATCCGCTTGGAGTTGTCGGCGTTATTTCTGCCTTCAACTTTCCAGTTGCTGTTTGGTCTTGGAATACGTGTTTAGCGATGGTTTGCGGTGATGTTGTTGTTTGGAAACCAAGTGAAAAAACGCCTTTATGTGCAGTTGCATGTCAGCATATTTTAGCAGAAGTTTTAAAAGCAAATAATATTTCAGAAGGAGTTTCTTCTTTGGTGATGGGCGATAAAACAATTGGAGAATTGATTGCACAAGATTCCCGTGTGGCTTTGGTTTCTGCAACAGGTTCTACGCGAATGGGAATTGAAGTGAATAAAGTTGTTGCAGCTCGTTTGGGTAAAACAATTTTAGAATTAGGTGGAAATAATGCGATTATTGTTACACCAGATGCTGATCTAAAAATTATGTTGACTTCGGCTGTTTTTGGTGCAGTTGGTACGGCTGGACAGCGTTGTACAACAACAAGGCGTTTGATTGTTCATGAATCGATTTATGATAAAGTAAAAGAATCGTTAGTAAATGCTTACAAACAGATAAAAATAGGTAATCCGTTGGATATAGCAAATCATGTTGGACCGTTGATTGATAAACATGCGGTTGAAATGTATTCAAAAGCATTAGAAAAAATTAATGAAGAAGGAGGAAAGATTATCGTTGAAGGAGGAATTTTAGAAGGAAATGGTTTTGAAAGCGGTTGCTATGTAAAGCCTGTTATTGCTGAGGTTGAGAATCATTTTGATATTGTTCAACATGAAACTTTTGCTCCAATTTTATATTTAATCAAATATTTTGGAGATGTGTTAAATGCAATTGAAATTCAGAATAATGTGGCACAAGGTTTATCGTCTTCTATTATGACAAATAATCTTCGTGAAGCTGAATTATTCTTGAGTCAGCAAGGCTCTGATTGTGGAATTGCAAATGTAAATATCGGAACTTCTGGAGCTGAAATTGGCGGCGCTTTCGGTGGAGAAAAGGAAACTGGAGGTGGGCGTGAGTCTGGTTCGGATGCTTGGAAAGCGTATATGCGACGACAAACGAATACAATTAATTATTCGACAGAAGTGCCATTGGCGCAAGGAATTAAGTTTGATTTTTAAAAATTTACAGAGATGAGTACAGTACACGAAAGATTAGCAAAACATATATTGGCAGATGGATATCCGATTGTAATGGATATGGATAAGTCGCATGGATCCTATGTTGTAGACGAAAATGGCATTGAATATTTGGATTTATTTTCAATGTTTGCTTCGACGGCGATTGGTTATAATCATCCACATTTGATGGCGAAAATTGATTTTTTAGGTCGAAATGCTGTCAATAAACCTGCGATGTCAGACATTTATACAAAAGATTATGCCGATTTAATTGATACATTTGAGCGTGTTGCGATGCCGAAAGAATTGCAATATTTATTCTTTATTTCTGGAGGAACATTGGCAGTAGAAAATGCACTAAAAACGGCTTTTGATTGGAAAACAAGATTAAATTTTTCGAAAGGAATTGAGAAAGAAGCAAGTGATGTTATTCATTTTAAGCAAGCTTTTCATGGGCGCTCTGGTTATACATTATCGTTGACGAATACGAAAGATCCTCGAAAATATGAATATTTTCCAAAGTTTGATTGGCCAAGAATTGAAAATCCAAAACGAATTTATCCTGTTACAGAAGATAATTTATGCAAGGTTGTTGAGGCTGAAAAACGTGCGATTGAACAAATAGAAAATGCTTTACAAACGCGTAAAAATAAAGTTGCTTGTATTATTATTGAGCCGATTCAAGGTGAAGGAGGAGATAATTATTTTCGAAAAGAATTTTTTCAGAAATTGAGAGAAATTTGTGATAGAGAAGAGATTTTATTGATCTTTGATGAGGTACAAACAGGAATGGGAATGACTGGTAAAATGTGGGCTTTTCAGCATTATGATGTGATTCCAGATGTAATTTCGTTTGGAAAGAAAACACAAGTTTGTGGAATTTTAGCGAATAAAGAAAAGTTAGATCAAATTCCGAATAATGTTTTCAAGGAATCAAGCCGTATTAATTCGACTTTTGGTGGAAATTATATCGATATGTTGCGTTTCAAATTAATTTTAGAAGTGATTGAACAAGAAAAATTAGTAGAAAATGCGGAAGAGAAAGGAAAATATATTTTATCAAAATTGAATGAAATCGCAAAAGAAACGAAGAAAATTCATTCGGTTCGTGGATTAGGATTGTTCATCGCGTTTGATTTTTCATCAGATTTGGATCGTTCAGAATTCATCAAAACATGTTTCGAAAATCATATGATTATTCTTCCTTGTGGTGAAAACTCGGTGCGAATGCGTCCTCATCTCAATATTTCCGAAGAAGATACCAATAAAGCAATAGAAATTATTAAATTAGCATTAAAATAAACTGCAAAAGCAACCAAACAAAGGTTGCTTTTTTAATTTTGTAAAAGATAAAACTAAAGTATGATAGATTCTTTTTTCTTCGATTTTGACGGAACATTACAAGGTTTTGAAAACCATGAAATCAGTGATTCGACAATCGAAGCGTTGAAATTATTGAAACAAAAAAACAAAAAAATATACATCGCAACTGGACGAAATATGGTGGATATGCCTGAACATATTTTTGATTACGGTTTTAATGGTTATATCAATAATAATGGAGGAATGTGCTCGGACGAAAATCGTCAATCATTTTTTGTAGATTACATTAATCCAAATGATATAGAGGCTTTGTTGCAATATGATGATGAAAATCCTTTTTCATTTTCGTATATGACGAAAGAAGCGTTTAGTATTAATCGTGTGAATGAAAATGTAGAAAAATCGTTTGCTTATTTTGGAATGGAAGTTCCAGAAGTGGTTGATCCTCGAACTTTACCGAAAGATAATATCATGCAAATGAACTTTTTTGTGAACGAAGAACAGGAAGATTATTTGATGAAAAATGTGTTGACAAATAGTGTTGGAACACGTTGGATAGAATATTTCGCCGATATAAATCCGAAAGATATAAGTAAAATGCGCGGAATAGAACGAATGGCTGAGCGCGATAATTTAGATTTATCTAAAACAATGGCTTTTGGTGATGGTGGTAACGATATTAGTATGTTGAAAGGTTGTAAAATTGGTGTAGCAATGGGCGATGCAAAAGATAATGTAAGAGAATTTGCAGATTATGTTACTACTTCTGCGGATGATAATGGAATATGGAATGCGCTGAAACACTTTGAGATAATTTAGAAACTTATTTTAATATATATAGAAAAAATCCAACTTATGTTGGATTTTTTTCTTTTCACAATGTTGTGTTAATTATGTATTCTATTATTGTAGAATTAAAAAATAAAAATTATTTTAGAGTATTAATTATAAACTACAACATAATGAAACAATTATTACTAGCTGGATTTTTACTTTTTTCGAATTTTGGTTTTGGGCAAGAAAAGCTTATTGTCGATTATAAATACGATATAAAGCATGATGAAGAAAAAATAAAGGAGTTTGAAAGAGAGCAAGCACAAAAAGGAGGAGGTACAATAAAAATTGGAGGGTCTCCAAATATTTATTATCAATTAGAATATAGTGATCATCAGTCCGTTTACAAAAAAATGGAAACCATTAATAATGACCAAAATGGTAGCTCTATGGGGGCTTTTTCAATTAATATTGGAGGAGAATATAAAGATCTGATTAATGAAACAAGTAAAAAAGAGTTTCGTCAAGAAGTCGTTTTAGATAAACAAAGTTTTAATGTGGTTACGCCATATAAAGATTATGAATGGAAAATTACAGATATTGAAGATACGATTTTGGGTCACAAAGTAAAAAAAGCTATTGGTAATGATAAAGGTAAGCAAATAGCAGCTTGGTTTGCGCCAGATATTAAGGTTGATGCAGGACCAAATCAAGTGAATGGATTGCCAGGTTTGATTCTGAAAACGGTGAGCGAAACGGGCGGTAAATTTGGTTCGATTATGACTTATGAAGCGGATAAAATTACCTTAAACCCTAAGAAAATGTCTAAAACTAAACCTTTAAAAGGTGAAGAAATAACACAAGAAGAATTTAAAAAATTGCAAGATGAATCTCGTCAAAAAATGAGAGAATCTTTTTCGATAGGAGTAGACAAAAAATAATTTTGAATGAAATATTTAGTAATTTTCATTAGTTTTTTTTGTAGTTTAGTTCAAGCGCAAGAAGCTCTAGAGATTGAATACGAGGAAGTTTCTATTCCTAGAATTATAGGAAAAGATGGGAAGGAAGAAAGCCTTTCATCTGAAGTTGTAAAGGCGTTTGCTGTTCCTAAGAATTATTTGTTACAAATAAATAAAGGTGAAAGTGTTTTTACGCAGATAGAAAGAGTGAATAATGAGCAAGGATTAGAATCGGTAATTATTTTAGGTGTAATTGGATATAATGTTTCATTAGATTTTAACCAAAATAAAATGAAACAAGAATGGTTGATAGAACACAAGAAGTACCTTGTTACAGATACCATTTCTACTCATTACAAATACGAATTAACGCAAGAAAAATCTACTTATTTGGGTTTTGATGTTAAACAAGCAGTTGTAAAATATGATGACAATAATAAATCAATTATTTGGTACGCACCAAGTTTACCCAAACGTTTTGGTCCAAAAGAATTCATTAATCTTCCAGGTTTAGTTTTGAAAGTTGAAGGTTATCAGAATGGAAAAATTGATCCAACATATTATCTAAAAGCAACTTCGGTCACAACAAAAGATCATTTAGAATTTAAGAAATTATTCAAGGCGAAGGAAATTTCTAAAGCCGAATTTGAAAAACTGAAAGCTGATTATGATAAACAAAGTTCGAATGAAAATCAAGGAGTAGATAAAGATTAAGTTTATAGTATAGAGAACAATAAATAAACCAACCAAAGGAAAACAGATAAGTCAGTCAGATTTCGAAAAAATGATTGACGAAGAAAACCGAAAATTTAATTAAATCCTTTTTGATATTAATTAATTAATAGTTATTTATAATCTGTGAATATTTTTAATCAATATAATTACACTTTTTCTAAAGCAAACAATTCTTATCTTTGTTAAAGAAGAGTTGAATTAGATTTTATTCTAACAGAATACTTTTTTTATTAATTAAGATTTTTTGATACATGAAAATATTACTTTCTCCAGCGAAGATGATGAATTTGGAAACGAATGCTAAATGGAGAGCAACAACACCTCAATTTTTAGAACATTCGCAAAAAATTATGGATGTTATGAAAGAGATGAGTACAACTGATCTTGAAAAATTAATGAAAATTTCGAAAGATATTGCAGAAATGAATGTGGAGCGTAATCAGGTTTGGAATGTTAAACCTACTGCGAAACAAGCTATTCCGGCAGCTTTAGCTTTCAAAGGTGAAGTGTATAGAGGTTTGAATGCTGAAACGTTAAACGACGAAGCACTTGATTATTTCAATAAACATGCATTTTTGTTATCTGGGCTTTATGGAATGTTGCGTCCTTCGGATAAAGTAATGTTGTATCGCTTGGAAATGGGTTCGAAATTAGATGTTCATGGTTCGAAAAATTTGTATGGTTTTTGGAAAGAAATTTTGACACCTTTTCTAAATTCGAAACTAAAAAAAGGAGAATTTATCTTAAATTTAGCAAGTAATGAATATGCTAAAGTTTTGGATAAAAAATCGTTAAAAGTTCCGATGATTGATGTAGAGTTTCAAGATTACAAAAACGGTGAATTGAAAAAAATCATGATGTATTTTAAACATGCTCGTGGTGCAATGGCGCGTTATTGTGCAGAAAATAAAGTTGAAACTTTGGATCAAGTGAAAGCATTTGACGTGGATGGTTATCGTTTTGATGAGAACCTTTCTACCGAAGAAACTTTGGTATTTACAAGATAATGACTAAAAAAAATAATAACTTGAAGACTGCTTTATTAGTAGTCTTTTGTTATTTTTAAATCATATATGAAAGAAAATTTTATCGATAAATTACCCATCAAAATTATTTACTCGTTCCAATCGCTGATTGAAGAATTAGAACGATCTGAATACAACTTTGGAGAGTTTAAAGCTTTTTTAGAATATCTGAAAGCTACTCGACCAGAGTTGATTGATGGTGTTGAAACATTTGAAGATTTTCAGAAAATTATCAAAGATGTTGAGCCAATTATTGAGAAAATTATTCCAAATCCATTTGTAAAATATAATTTAAAAGCGATAACTTTTCCCTTTTCAGATAAATTTATTTTTGCAACGGATCGACTTAGAGAGTTGATTGATAATAATGAATCACGACTAAAATTCAATTTTGAAGATTTAGATTATGATACATTATATAAGTTTTGTTGTTGCTTCATCTTATCAAAATATTATCATAAAAATTTAGATTTTAATTTATCAAATCAGTTGGTGATAGACAATCAAAATGGCTACAGAACTTATCTTGGTACTGATATAAACCATGATTATTTTCGTATTTATCCATCTGAAGATAAATTTAAATTGACTGAAGATGAAATTGAAGAGTTGTTGAATAATTATGAAGATACAGCTTTGTGGATGAGAAAAATTCCAATTGGATCTTGGATTGCAAAAGGGTTTAATCTTGTTTCATTTTTTGATAATACGACTGAAATTGCACTTTCTAACTTAAAATCTAAATTATTATCTTATGGAGAACCTTTTAATATTGTTCGAAATGATATTATTTCTGCATTAAAATCTATTTTTAGAATCAATAATTTAGAAGTCGGTTTTTCGGCTTATAATTCGGATAAAAATCAATTGGAAATTAGTCATTTATTACAATTGAATGATAGTTTATTGATTGATAATCATAAAAAAATAAAACTGAATGAAATTTTTTGTGCTGATTTAGAGAACAAAATATCGAAATCAGATTATTATGTTGTTTCTAATATTGACGCTGCTTTGGAGAAGTTTCCGCAAGATAAAATGTTGAGAATGGCAAATGAATCTGGTTTGAAAAGTTTGATTCTTTACCCATTGAAAAACGGAAAATCTCATTTAGGTATTTTAGAAATAGGTTCGAAAGAATCTGGTGTTTTCAATCGAATTAATGCAAACCTTTTACGCGAAATCACGCCTCTTTTAGAAGAATCTATTTATCGCTATACGGTAGAATTTGAGAATCAAATCAATGCTTATATACAAACCGAATATACGTCGTTGCATCCAAGTGTAGATTGGAAATTTAGAGAAAAAGCTCGTGAACATATATTGCATCCGGGAAACACAAAACAAAAATCGCAGATTTCTTTTCAAAATGTATATCCAATTTATGGTGAATTGGATGTGAGAAATTCTTCAGTTATTCGAAATCAATGTTTAAAAATGGATTATACTAATCAGATTAATTACTTGATTTTGATTTGTAACGAGTTATATAATCGTACAAAAAAGAATAAATTTTTGGTTTATATTGACGATTTGACTGATTTTTTGCAACGAATAGATAATGTAGTTAAAATCTATTTCGAAAGCGAATTATTTGATTACATTACGTTGCATATTCATCCTGAAATTCCCAAATATGTAAAGGACAATGAGAAATCAATTATCGAAGAATATCTAAAAAAGTTAGATTCTACAACGGGATTATTTTACGTAGAACGCAAAAAATTTGACCAAACAATTGTAATGACAAATTCACTTTTGTCGAACAAATTAGACACTTTTCAGAAAGATGCTCAAGATGTATTTCCGCATTATTACGAACGTTTCAAGACAGATGGAATTGATTACAATTTGTATGTTGGGCGAAGTATTGCGCCGTTCAAAAAATTCTCCTATCAAAATATTCGAGAAATTAGATATTGGCAACTACAAGCGATGATAGCCTTGGAACAATCTTACAAAGAAATTCAGAAAAAAACACCATTAAAAGTTGAGGTTGCTTCGTTGATTTTTGCAACGAATACCACTTTAGATATTTTGTTCAAATTAGATGAGAAACGTTTTGATGTTAATGGATATAACAATGCAAAATATGAAATAATCAAGAAAAGATTGAGTAAAGCTTTTGTGAAAGGAACAAATGAACGAATCAATTTGCCACATAAAATTTGTATTATATATACCGAAGATATTCTAAAAGAAGAATATACAAATTATATCAATTTATTAATTGATAAAAAGTTTTTGAAAAAGGATATTGAGTATTTAGAAATAGATGATTTGCAAGGTATAAGCGGTTTGTTGGCAATTAGAGTTTCGATTAATTATAAAAATAAACTCGAAAAATATACTAAAATAGAAGAATAAAGAATGGAAAAAGATGATGTATTGCTTAATATTTCGATAGATAGTACTGCCGAAAATATTTGGAAAGTTTTGACAGATGAACAAGCATTTAATGAATGTTTTGAAAATATAAAAATGACTTGTAATGAATGGAAAGTAGGAGAGAAGATAAAGTTTGTAACGCTAAAAAATAATGAAACGTTGGTAGATGAAGCTTTGATTACATCTATTATGGAGAATGAACGTTTGCGATATAATTATAAAAAACAAAATACAAACCATGAGATTGAAGTGATTTTTAACTTGAAAGTTTCGGGTAATTTTACTTATCTATCAATTGAAGGAAAAGATTTTGCGGATGATTTTGAGCGCTCGCATTCAGAAAATGCGTGGATAAATATGATGCAAGCAATCAAGAAATATGTACAAAAAAAATAACCTTCAAATTTTTGAAGGTTATTTTTTTATATGTTAAAATCCGAAATTCAATCCAAAAACGATTCGTCCCGGATCTTCACCTTTAAAGTATGAAACTGTTGCGGTAATAGATTGTGCTCCGTTTATCCAAAGTCCGCCACCCATAGATGAATGCCATTTATTTGAGTCTTCTCCGTTTAACCAAACTCGTCCATAATCAGCTCCAACAAAAACGCCTAATCGCAATGGAACAACGGCTTTGAAACGTAAAGCATCAAATCGTAAATCAGATGTTTGTAAGAAAACTTTGTCTCCAGCAAAACGACCTAATCGATAACCACGTAAATCTTGATCTCCACCTAAATTAGCCATTTGGTAGAATTCCATAAAATTACCCCAAACTGCTTTACCTTTTAGCATAGAAGCAACTGTTAATCTTCCATTTGCAGAAATTTTATGCGTAAAACCTAAATTAAGTTCTGTGTAAAAATGATTACGTTCAAAATCTGTCAAGTTAGAAATCCATTTAGCATTAGCTAAAAATGTCATACCTAATTTTGGTAATGATTCGTTATCGTAATTTTTGAACAAATATTTGGCTCCAATTTCTCCGAAATGTTGTCCTTTGAAAACGTCTCTATTAATTGATGGTAAATCTTCGACGATACGATCTTTATTCTCTTCAATCTTTTTGTAACTATAAATCGCAGAAAAATCTAAACGCCCATTGTTATTCATAATCTTGAAAATAGATGGTCCAATACTATAACTTTCTAATCGAACACGGTTATAATCCATTCCAATTTCTTCTTGATTATTCACGGTTTCGTTTCCTAAACCAAAGAAATTTGTACTATAAGTTGGACTCGTGTAAGCTGCATTAAGATCTAAATTCCATTTACCCAACGCTTTTGTAAACGTTCCTTTGTATTTTGCATCCCAACCGCCTGTTGCAAAATAATAACTTAATTGCAAATTGTGGCGTTGCGAATATGGTTTACGATCAAAACCGTTGACAGTGTATGTTGGCGATAAACCAATTTTTATTCCGTCATCAGGATTGTAGCCAATATTAGGTAACATAGTAAAGAAATTATACATCGGTTGCTTGTAATCGTATGTATTAACTTCGTAATCGTTGACAAAATTTTTCGACGTCAAAAAAGTAGATTCCGATGCATCACTTCCGTTTGCGTAATCATATACTTTTACTTTTGCCGAACGTTTTACTTCGTACACATCATCGTCAATTCCTCCAATAATTCGAACTAAAATAGCATTGCTCGGTTTTCCTTCAACTTTAAATTTATCTTTTCCGTTTAATCCATATAAACGAATTTCTTTCGTTTCTTTTTTATCAAAATCTTCATCAAGAATTAAAGTTCGATTTTGTCCTGAATAGATTTTTACATTTGTTTTTCCTTTTGGTAAACGAGTTATCACAAAATCTTCATCTTCGTCTGTTCCTTTCAGAATGACTAATTTGCGAAGAACTTTATTATATTCTTCAGCGAATTTTTCTAATTTAGATTTTCGAGCAATAAGATTATTAATGACTTCTTGATCATATTCTTGTTTTGTTTCTTCAGGAATTAATTCAAATGATTGTTTGATAAAATCATCACTCAAATTATCTTGAATATATTTTGCTTCTTTTTTCCATAAATCAAGATCGGATGATTCTAAAATGGCTAAATCCAACGGGTAAGGCTCTCTGTTGAACCATTTTACATTTTTGATATCATCTTTGTAATCTTGCATATGTCTAAGCGGAGGAATTTTCATAATCAAATGAAAGAAAAGTCCGTCATAACGTGGAAATGCTTGATCTCTATCACGTGGAATTGGTTTATAAATAGTTTGTTTATTTTCTTTGTAAACGCCCCAACGCCATTGGTCAGAATGTCGATCCCAATCTCCAACTAACATATCAAAAAGTCGTGCACGAATATAGGCTTGCTTATCCACGACAACATCTTTGTTTTTGTGAATCGCAGCCAACATATCATCTGTGCTAACAATATCTTTTGGTTTTCCGAAAACACCGTCTTGATATCCGGACATTGGTCGTTCTTCTATCATGTATAATTCATCACCAAAATTTTCATTATATGCTTTCAAGGCTTCTTGTTTTGGAACATAATATAATTTTGGCGTAGAATGCATAATATTGATCGGTTTCATCAAATTAGCAACTGTTAATGGATAATATGGATGATTGGTTGTATAGAAATCCATCAAAAATTTCTCTGTGAACGAATCTTCAAACTCATCTGCAACATATTTATTTTTAAATGCAACTTGCTGAATGAATTGCGTGGCACTTTTCTTCACCGATCGCATATTGTATTCTTCACCTTTCGCATTCACCAATCGTAAACTTTGCGTTTGATGTCCACCGCCCATTCTAACAGGGGTTAAACCTCCATTTAGCTGACTTAAATTAACGGTATTAGCAGTAATTGTTTGACCATATGTTCGACGATAATGGCGACCAAAAAAGAATTTATACGGATCAGATTTACGTGTATCTTCTAATGGATATACACTTGTTTCTTTCGTTTTCGGCATTTTTTTGTCATCATAAACTTGAGCCAAATATTCCTTTTTCTTTTCTGTAATTTGTTTTGCTAATAATAATTCGATTCCACCGTCTTTAAAACCATAGAAATTAGCTTTAGAAGCGCCATTATCATATAAATCTAGTACAACAAAACCATTATCTCCGTAAGAAAAATCGTTTTTACCAACCGCTTTTGCAGATTCTTTTTTAGAACCAGAACCGCTGATAATTTGTTTGACATTGTTTTGCTGAATGTATTGCAAGTTGTGATCGTGTCCAGAAACAACAATTACATTATTTCTATTTTCGATAAGCGTTGCAATACGAGAAGCCATCTCTCTGTATTTGAAATTATTAACGTCTTGAGGGCTAAGACCTGTTGTACTTCTTAGTAAATTGATAAAAGATCCAATTACAGGTAATGGAACTTTGAAATTATCTCCTAATGGATAAAACTGTTTTTTGAAATCAAATTGTCCACCATGTGTTCCGTTCGAATATAACGGATGATGCATCGTGATAACAGTTGTTCTGTTTTGATATTTGTTCAATTGCGATTCTAGTTCTTCGAAGAAAGCTTCGCGCGATTTGATATCACATTTTTCATTCAGACCAGGATGTTTGTCCCAATCTTGCAAATACCATTCAGAATCTATCGCAATAATTCCGATGCTATCATTTACATTTATTTTATCAATTGGACACGCATCTTTTGGTAAAAAAGATTTTTTATTACCCAATTGTTTTTTGACTAATTTTTCTTGTTCTTTTAATCCTTTTACACCATTCCGCCAATCATGATTTCCTGGAATAAAAAGAGTTTTTCCTTTAAATTCTTTCGCTAAATCAATCTGAAATTGAAGTTTTTCTCTACTTGTTGTATATTCAGCTTTTGTAGAATCTGTTACAATTCCATTTTCGTAAACATTATCACCTAAAAAGAAAAGGTAAGAAGAAGAGTCAGCTTTCGCTAATTGATTCTTTAAAATTTCTAAATTTTGTTTATTTTTTGGTTGATCAAGATCTCCTGCATCGCCAATTAAATAGATAGATTGTATTTTATTTCCTTCTACATTTTGTACTTTTTCTGTCTTAATGTTTCTCCCATATTGAGGATGTTGCATAGCGCAAGATGTCATATAAAGGCAAGAACCTACTAAAGCCAAAAAAGGATAATTCAATTTTTTGTTGTTTAGTGTTGGTAATAATTTCATACATTTAAGCGTTAAAAACTTGTGATGAACCAATTGTTATTAAATATAGAAAACTATGTTTTCAATCTGTTCAAAGATAATCTTTCTTTAGATTTTACGTATCATAATTTTATGCATACCGTAAAAGTTGTAGAAGCAATAAAAACGTTGTCTACTGATGAGCAAATATCTACAGATTTACGAGAAAAATTATTAATAGCGGGTTGGTTTCATGATACGGGTTACACAAAAATTGTGCAAGGACATGAAAGTGAAAGTGCAAACATTGCAAAAGAGTATTTGATTGAGCATAATTTTGACGAAAATTACATCAAAGAAGTTCAAGATTATATTTTAATCACAGCGCTAAATAATGTTCCAAAAAATATAGGTGAAGCAATTGTAAAAGATGCAGATAACTATCATTTAGGACAAACTGAATATCCTAAAATTTCTGAGTTATTACGTGATGAAATAGCTAAAATATGTCGCAAAGAATTTTCTGATTATGAATGGCATGTAGAGAATAGAAATTTCTTTCTAAACGTACATCATTTTTATACGGATGCTGCAAAAAAACATTGGCAAAAAGGAAAAGAAGAAAACTTAATTTATACACAAAACAAAATCAAAGAGATAGAGTTGATTGGTGATATTCCTAATAAGTATGAAATTAAGAAAAAGAAAAACGATAAAATTCAGCAACCAGAACGTGGAGTTGATACACTTTTTCGTGTGACGTTAAATAATCATACTCGTTTAAGCGATATTGCGGATAGTAAAGCCAATATCTTATTGTCTGTAAACGCGATCGTGATTTCGATTGCACTTTCTACTTTGGTTCCAAAATTAGGAAGTCCAAAGAATGAATATTTACTTTTACCTTCAATTGTAATGCTTTTATCAAGCGTTGTTTCAATTATTTTTGCAATTTTAGCAACTAAACCAAATGTAACGTACGAAAGTTTTAACGAAGAAGATGTCAAAAACAAAAAAGTGAATTTGCTTTTCTTTGGTAATTTTTATCAAATGTCGCTTGATGCCTACGAAGAAGCGATGCAAGAGTTGATGAAAGACAGAGATTATGTATATACTTCTTTGACAAGGGATTTGTATTATTTAGGAAAAGTTTTGGAAAGAAAATATCGTTTGTTAAGCATCACGTACACAATTTTTATGATCGGAACAATTTTATCCGTTCTAACGTTTGCTTACGCGATGATCACAAATGTTGCTTAATTATTTCTTTACTTTTTCGAAATCGAACGCAATTTTACTTGATTCATCATTACTAATCTCAGCTTTTAACTGATTTCCAACTTTCCAATATTTGATAAGTTTAGGAAAATCATTCTCTAGATTTTCTAATGTAAATGAATTTCTATCAGAATTGATTAACTCAAAATCAGTTGTCTCATTTTTAGTTTTGTCCAAGTTAACTTTCAATATCCATTTATCATCAATCTTTGTGATAGTAAGATGTTCCTGCGAAATTGTATCATTATTTTTGATTGTAAACCCGCAACCTAAAAAAGTGTTTTTATCAACTTTTTTCCAGTTTTCATACGTTTTTCGATCAGGTTTTTCATTCGTCCTAATCCATTCTCCAACCAAAAAATCAAAACTTGGTTTATCAGCAGAAGTTTTAGTTGATTCGCAAGAATTCAGCGAAAAAATAAATAAAAGAAGAAAAGTAAATAGTTTCATATTAGTGTGCTTAATAGTAAAAATAATCAATTTGAAATAGTTAAAATGATAGAAATGATTTTTTCTCAAAAATTTTATTCTTTTATGTATTATTGGTTTACTTTTTGTGTAATTCGTGGCAGTTAAATTAGGCAATAAACAAAAGGTACACTATTTTTGAAGTATGCGACTTTCTACAAAACAAAAGTTTTTTCAATACATTAAAAAATCATTTAATTTTTTTCAAAACTTGTTGAACCTGTTAAAATTGGTTTTATCAGAGCGACAATTTTTGTATTTATCGTGTATTTTAGTAGCTATTTCATCTGCTTTTGCAGTGATTGTGCTAAAAACTTTTGCGCACAATGTTTTTCAATTTACTATTTATATTAATAATTTAGTCAAACTACCTTATATCAATAGTATATTGCCAATTATAGGTATTTTGTTGACGGTTTTTGTTGTGCAGAAATTTTTGGATGGTACGATAGAAAAGGGAACTTCTCAAATTATGATTGCTGTAGCTAAAAAGTCTGGAATAATGCCTAAAAAACAGATGTATGCTCAGATTTTAACGAGTTCCTTAACAGTTGGTATGGGTGGTTCGGCTGGTTTAGAATCTCCAATTACAATTACTGGTGCAGCTTTTGGTTCTAATTATGCCCAATATTACAGATTCAAATACAAAGAAAGAACACTTTTGTTGGCTTGTGGTGTTGCAGCTGGTATTGCGACTGCATTCAATGCACCAATTGCAGGTGTTTTGTTCGCGATAGAGATTGTATTAGCGGATATGAGTGTTACTGCTTTTATTCCTTTATTGTTATCTTCTGCAACAGGAGCTTTAATTGCCAATTTAACATTAAAAAGCAATATGTTATTATCCTTTCGTTATGCGTTAGGATTTGATTATCATAATGTTATTTTCTATGTGATTTTGGGTGTTTTAGCGGGGTTTGTTTCAGTTTACCATGCTCGATTATTTCGTAAAGTTGAACATTTGATAGGGAATTATTCGGATAATGTATATTGGCGAGCGATTGTTGGAGCGGGAAGTTTAGCAATATTGATTTTCTTTTTCCCAACATTATTTGGTGAAGGTTATGAGAGTATAAAATATTTAGCAAATGATGAAGCTGGTTTTATTTTAAATAATTCATTGTTAGAGAGTTTTAGAACGAATCAATGGATAGTTTTAGGATTTGTTTTTGTCACAATTTTAATCAAATCTATTGCAACAGGTTTAACTTTAGGAAGTGGAGGAAACGGAGGAAACTTCGCGCCTTCGTTATTTGTTGGGTCATATCTTGGTTTTTTCGTTGCAAAATTCTTTAATTTAATCGGTTTCAAAGAAGTTCCAGTCGGTAATTTTACTGTTGTTGGAATGGCAGCTGTTTTAAGTGGGTTATTTCATGCGCCATTAACAGCAATTTTCCTAATTGCCGAAATTACGGGAGGTTATGGATTAATTATTCCCTTAATGATTGTTTCTTCGATAAGTTTTGCAATTTCAAAACGATACGACAAATATTCGATGGATATATACGCAATAGCAGAAAAAGGAATTGTTTTTACATCTGATAAAGACCGAAATTTGTTTAATAAAATTGATTTGTTTTCGATTTATATCAAGAATATCAAAACATTGACGGTTTACAATTCAATTGAAGATATAAAAGAAATTTTTTCTACTACAACACAAGATTTTATTCCAGTCCTCAATGAAGATAAATCGATTCATGGAATTATAGTTTTAGATAATATTCGATCATTTATTTTTAATGATAATATTGATAAAAGTTACTTAGAATGTATAACAGAAGCAACTTCGACATCTATTTTTACGAATGCTGCTAACGTGATGAAAATGATGGAAGCAAAAAAAATAGATTATATTTTACTCACTAAAAAAGGTAAATTTGAAGGTTATGTAACCGAAAGTTTATTATTAGAAAGTTATCGTAGTAATTTGAATAAGTTGAGAATTGAGTAGAAATATTTGAATATAATATACAAAAAAAGCCTCTATTTTTAGAGGCTTTTCATTATAATTCTTTTTTCATTTCATATTGTTTGTCGTACAATTCTAATCCCATCGATTGAATAAAATCATTTGTAGAGATTTCTCTTTCGTCAACATTAATCATTTTAATCTCTTTATTTTTCAAATCGCTGAAAAGGATGGAAGCTAAATAACGATTTCTATAATCGTGATGAACACCAAATTGATAAATACGTGTATTATTTTTGTTGATAATTTTATAAGCAACTAAAATTCCATCTTCATAAATTCCATTTATTTGACAATCTTCGATGATATTTTTTACACTTTGAATATCATTTTTCCAAGTAGGTTTTATATCCCAAAAGTTTTCACTTGTAATCAAATCTAAATCACTAAATTCTATAATTTCATGTAATGGATTTACGACCAAAATAGGAATTCCTTTATAACTGTTTAAAGTTCTTGTTTTTTCGAAACCACAAGCTTCATAAGCGTTAATAGCAAAATCATTTTTAATATTTACTTCTAAAAATATGTTTTTCACTTGTTGTTCTTTCAATTTTGGAAAACTAAAATCTAACATTTGTTGTGTGATTTTTTTTCCACGATGTTCAGGACAAACGCCCGTTCCACCAATATAAGCTGTTTTTACATCATTATAATTTCTAATTCCATAAAGTAAAAAGCCAACTAATTTTCCATCAATACTAGCACCTACAGAATAATCAAGATTGATATCTTCCATTTTTAATTTTCCCTGAAATTGTTCAGTTGAAAGATTGATAGAAACGTAATAATTTTGATAAGAAAGATTATATAAGGCTGATAATTCTTCCAAATCAACATGATTTAATGAGTGTATTTCAATGTTTGTTTGCATAGCTGTAATTTGCAAAGCAAAAATAGCCCCAACATTTAAGTTTTTTCTAAAAAAAATCTTAAAAAATTAGTAAAGATTGAATTTTATTTGAACTATGTAATCCGAATTTGATAAAAATATAATTTATTTAATAATATTGACTGAATAATTATACATAAATTTTAAAAATAGTGTAGAGGATGGTAAATAGAATTAAGAAAACTTCTTTTTTTTATGATTTAACATAAGCTTATTATTGATTATGCTGAAGAAAATTCTGTAATCAATAAATTTGCATACATTTTTAAAACTAAAACTACGAGAGAAGTCTAACTTTCTCCTCATTTGTTGAAACAATTATTCTTCTCTCGATTTTTTTTGAAAAATACTCCTCGAAGAATTCAAGTAAAGTGTATTTGTTACACTAATTAAAATACCAAATTCTCAAAATTTCTTTCCAAAACTTATTTCAAAATATCTATTTCTCAAAAAATATTTAAACATATGATGAATTTAATAAAGCTTTGAAAAATTATTAAAAAATGATTAACGAACATTTGTTAGTTTTTTTCTTTTGATTATTTTAGTCGTTCAAATTATCACAAAAAAAATGAGTAAAAATTTAACAAAATTGGCTTGTCTAGCTATATTTTGCAGCTATAGCTATGTCTCTGCTCAACAGAAAACGACAGATAGTGTGGTTGTAGAAAAAGTAGAATTAATACAACCAAGAGAAAACAAAGACAAAGTTGATGTGCAGTTTTATGGATTTATCAGGAATGATATTTTTATGGATACGCGTCAAATGATTGGAGCAGGAGAGGCTTTGGTTCCGCTTTATCCAAAAGATCGTTTATCGGATGTAAACGGTGCTGATATCAATGCAGCTTCTAAATTTCACATGTTATCGATTGTTTCGAGAGCTGGTGTTAATTTGAAAGGTCCAGAATTACTTGGAGCTAAAACTTCTGGTATTTTAGAGGGAGAATTTTTTGGAGCAACAGAAGGAGGAATCAACGAGTTTCGTTTGCGTCACGCATATGTGATGTTGGATTGGGAGAAAACGCAATTAGGGATTGGACAATATTGGCATCCTTTCGTTGTGTTAGAAGCTTTGCCAAATGTTGCAAATTATGGAACTGGTGCGCCTGTTTATGCTTTAAATCGTAATCCTCAAGTTCGTTTAACGCATAAATTCACAGACAAATTTAAAGTTATTGCTGCTTTACATTCTCAACGAGATTTTACTCCAAATACAGAGCCCTTTCGAAATAGTGGAATGCCAGCGGCTCATCTTCAATTTCAATATAAATCACAAGTTTTTACTGCCGGAATTGGTGCGCAATATGAAAATTTGAAGCCAAAATTATCTTCAGGAAATCCTCCTGTTAAGTCTAATGAACGAGTTGAAAATGTTTCGTTTATGGCTTATTCTAAGTTAAATACAAAACCTTTACAAGTAACTTTCGCTGGATATTTGATGCAAGATGCGTCGTCTTTTGTACAACTTGGTGGAATTGTAGGATATCAAACAAGTCCGACGGCTGTTGAAACATATAAACCAATGAATACGCATAGTATGTGGATTGATTTGCAACAAAACTCAACAGGTAAATTTTCGTTCGGACTATTTGCAGGTTATGTTAGAAATAATGGTGTGAAAAATCCAGTAGAAGGAGCAATTGCATCAATATCTTATGGTGTAACGACAAATTGGGGCGCAATTTCGGCAACTCCAGGTACACGCACTGTAAATTATTTGTACAAAGTAGTTCCTCGTTTAGATCTTACCTTAAGCAAAGCCTTAAAATTTAGATTAGAATATGATCGAAGCACAGCGCAATGGGCAGATGCGACGATAAAAGGTACGGGAACCGAAAATAAATATTTAGCAAATAACAATAGATTTCAACTGACAACATTATTTAACTTCTAATATTACACAAAAAACATGAGTACAAATACTTTAGATACTTCGCAAACAGTAGCGAAGAAGGATAATATTTTCCAAATTATTTTAGCATCATCTGTCGGAACCTTAATCGAATGGTACGATATGTTCTTGGCAATCATCTTAGCTAGTGTATTATCAACACAATTATTTCCTAACGATGGTTCGTCGCATTTCTTAGAAACACTTGCAGTAGTGGTTTCATCATTTATGTTCCGTCCGATTGGATCATTAATTTTTGGAAGTATTGGAGATCGTATTGGTAGAAAATATTCATTCTTAGTTTCTTTAATTATGATGGGAGCAGCTACATTCTTGATTGGTTGTATTCCAACTTTTGATAGTGTAGGTTGGTTTGCTCCTGTTTTATTATTGTTTTGCCGCATTATGCAAGGACTTGCAATTAGTGGAGAATATGCAGGTGCTGTAATTTATGTAGCAGAACATGCGCCAGCAGAGAAGCGAGGATTTTACACAGGGTTTATTCAAGCAACTGTTCCAATTGGATTATTATTATGTTTAACAGTTGTTTTCTTAACACAATCATTTTTATCAGAAGAGGCTTTTGCAAGTTTCGGATGGAGGATTCCATTCTTATTTAGTGGAATATTAGTGATTTTGAGTTACTTTATTCGTCAACGCTTACATGAAAGTCCAATTTTTGAACAATTAAAAAAAGAAGGAAAAACATCTAAAACTCCAATTAAAGATGCTTTTACAACTCCAGGAAACGTAAAGTTAATGTTAAAGGCTATTTTTGGAGGAAATGCGGCGCAAAGTACAATTATGCAAACAACGTTATTCGTTACGCTTTTCTTCTTACAACGCGCAGTTAACTTACCTTACGAAACAGTTTTAATTGTTGTTTTATGTTCTACATTATTTAGTTCATTTTTCTATCAATGGTTTGGTGCATTAAGTGATAAAATTGGTCGTAAACCTGTTATGTTAGGTGGAATGATTTGTAGTTTTATCTTAATTCCATTATCATTTTTTTTGTACATGAAATTAGGAAATCCTGAAGGATTGAAAGAAGTTCATGATATTTCGAATTTAGCAGTTTTAGGAATTGTAGTTGTAAGTTTAATTACTTCAATTGCAGGAGCAGCAACATATGGTCCGCTTGGAGCTTTTATGTTAGAAATTTTCCCAACAAAGATTCGATACACTAGTATGGGATTTGCACAAAATATGGGAAATGGATTTATTGGTGGAGCAACAACTTTTGTAACGGAATTAATCAAAAGTACGATTATCGTTTCGGCTGCTATGTCGCCTTATATTGGATTAGCTTATCCATTGATATTAATCTTTATTGCGATTTTAGTGAATTATTTTACAATTCCAGAAACATACAAAACAGATTTAACAGAAGATAATTAAAATCAATAATAGACAAAATGTAAAAATCCTTCAAGTAATTCTTGAAGGATTTTTTTAGAGGAATTAAATTTCAATGCAAAAAAAATCCACTCAAACGAATGGATTTTTTTATTGTATCAGAAATATTATTTTTTCTTTTTTGTATCAACTGCTCCTGATAATTCAGATCCAGCTTTAAATTTAGCTACTGTTTTAGCAGCAATTTTAATTTCTTTTTTAGTTTGTGGGTTGATACCTGTTCTTGCAGCTCTCTCAGAAGTTGAGAAAGTACCGAATCCTACTAAAGCAACTTTGTCTCCTTTTGCTAAAGCTTTAGTTACATTTTCTGTAAATGAGTTTAAGGCTTTTTTAGCAGCTTCTTTAGAAATTCCAGCGTCAGCTGCAATCGCATCGATAAGTTCTGATTTGTTCATAGTTGTAACTTTTTAAATTAATTTATACACAAATATACTCTTTCCCTTTATTTGTGCAAGTTTCAACGCAAAAAATTTCAAGAAAAATGCAAAATTTTATGAAATCTGTGTCAAAAATCAGTAAATAAGTACTTATTTTACGAATAAGGTATCCTCGTTTTGATGTCCATTGATGAAATCTTTGGCTGTCATACGACGCTTTCCTTCCGGTTGAAGTTCTAAAATTTCGTAAACTCCTTGAGGTAGATTGATATAAAGGTTATTTTTTTGTAAAATTAATTGATAATCTTCTCCATCTACAACAATATCCGTTTTTAGACCAGCATATATTTTTAACGATTTGTAATTTTCGCCATTTCCAAAAGTTGTCCACGCACATGGATAAGGAGAAAGTCCTCTAATTTTGTTGTGAATAGCAGTAATTGAATCGTTCCAATCTATTTTACAATCTTCCTTAAAGATTTTTGGAGCATGTTTTAATTCTGTTGTTTCATCTTGCGGATGAGGTTTTAATGAATCATTTTCTAAACCATCCAACGTTTTCACGACTAATTTCGCACCGATATGCATCAATTCGTCATGAATTTTACCAACATTATCATTTTCTCCAATTTCTACTTTATCAGAAATTAAGATATTTCCGGTATCAATTTTTTCATCAATTAAGAAAGTTGTTACTCCAGTTTCCTGATCACCATTCATCACAGCCCAATTAATTGGTGCAGCTCCGCGATACTGAGGAAGAAGTGAACCGTGTAAATTGAATGTTCCTTTCGACGGAATTGACCAAACAACTTGTGGCAACATACGAAAAGCTACAACAACAAAAACATCAGCATTCCAGCTTTTTAATGTTTCGATAAAAGCTTCGTCTCGTAATTTTTCTGGTTGAGCCAAAGGCAAATTATGTTCAACTGCATATTTTTTGACATCAGAAATATTCATTTTTTGTCCTCTACCAGACGGTTTATCTGGAACAGTAACAACTCCAACTATTTCGTGATGACTATTTGTATTGATTTCATTCAAAGATGTCGCCGCAAATTCGGGCGTACCCATAAAGACTACTCGCATTTTTATTCTATTAGTTTATAAGAATCGAATCCAATTGGTTGAACTCGCATTTCGTCTATCAAATATTGCAATTCTTCGACGATTTTATCTTTTGGCGAATTTATGAATTTTGAAAGGATTTCGGCTTGCGTTTTTGTACCTTCTTTCAAATATTCAATTAAATCGGTTGAATTAAAGTTTTCATTTTGTTTTTTGGATTGACAAACATCGCATTTACCACAATTTTGATCAGATTTTTGATTAAAATATCCAAATAATAAACGTTCTCTACAAATTGTATTTTGTTCGGCATAATAAGCCATAGCTTGCAAACGTTTCCAATTATTCACTTGAATTGCTTCGAAATCTTTCCACAATTTATTTTTAAACGCATTAGAATCGCGCGGAACAAGAAATCTAAATCGCGCTAAAAATCGATCCGAATAATCAATAGAACCATTTTTTGCATATTCGTGTAAGCTATTCCTAATGTCGCCAATACTCATATGCAATTCAAACGCCATTTTACTTTCCGAAATTTCTCTATTATAAGTGTAAATTCCAGGGTAATGACGTTGTAAATAATCAAAAATTCGGTTTTCATTCAAATTAATCGAATGTGGTGACGCCAAAATTTGAATGCTACTATTTTGTGAATAATTTTTTTGCTGAATGATTTCTTTCGTATTTAAAAACTCTAAAAATTGAAGAACCATTTTAAGATTTAAACCAAATTTTTCGGCAAATTTTGGAAGATCCAATTGATAATTCATTTCCGTTAATTCGCCTTCCGCTAATTGCAATTGACTAAACAAACAATTCCCAATTTTGATAAAATCTTGTTGCGAAGGTAAATTCGCTTTGAAAATATTTTCTGCTTGAATTCGATCATCAGGATTGTACAAATAAATTCCATACGATTCCTGTTCATCACGTCCAGCGCGCCCAACTTCTTGGTAATACGCTTCTATTCCTTGTGGCAAATCGATATGAAAAACGGTACGAACATTTGGTTTGTCTATTCCCATTCCAAACGCATTTGTCGAAACCATAATTCGCGAATTACTTAACATCCAATCTTGCTGTTTTTGCTCTTTTTCGTCTTTGGTTAATTTGGCGTGAAAAAAATCGGCATCAAATCCATTTTGACTTAAAAAACTTGCAATTTCGTAGGTTAATTTTCGATTTCGAACAAAAATAATACTCGAACCAGGATATTTTTTTAAATAATAAATCAAATCATTTTTCTTATCAGCTGAAAGAAAAACATTGTACGAAAGATTTTCCCTTTTTAAAGAAGATTTAAATACTTCGGGATTATCTAACTCTAATTTTTCTACAATTTCTTGCTGAATTTTTTCTGTCGCTGTTGCAGTCAACGCTAGGATTGGAACTTTAGGAAGAATAGTTTTTAACCTCGAAATTCGATGATATGCAGGTCGAAAATCATGTCCCCATTCGGAAACACAATGCGCTTCGTCAACTGCAAGCAAACTAATATTGATTTGTTTCAATCGTTCAACAAAAATTCTACTTTGCAAACGCTCTGGTGAAACATATAATAATTTGATTTTGTTGTTTTGACAATCGTCCAAAATTTTCCCAATTGTATTTTGATCAATTTCATTGGTGATATATGCCGTAGAAATTCCTTTTGATTGTAAATTCTGAACTTGATCTTTCATTAACGCAATAAGCGGCGAAATGACCAATGTTAATCCATCAAAAATAATCGCTGGAACTTGATAACAGATAGATTTTCCGCCACCAGTCGGCAAAATTGCCAACGTATCTTTACCTTCCAAAATGCTTGAGATGATTTCCTCTTGCGGCGTTTTGAAAGAAGGATAATTCCAATACTTAAAAAGAATTTCTTTTGGTGTCAAATTACAAAGCTTTGTTGTAAATTTAGGTAAAATCTGCGATTTTATGTTTAAACTTAAAACTTCATTAGTTATTTTTTTTAAAAATTGTAAATAATTTTATGCTTTTATAAGAAAAATAATGGGGTGATTTTGGTTTAATTACTTAATCAATGAATTTATCATTTTTTATATTATCCGATAGATATCCCATTATAATAAACATAAATAATTGAAATCATTAAGACTATAGATTCAATGATCCAAATAAATTTTATCGGAATTTTTATACTTATTATAATAAGTTGTTCAATTAATAAAATAAAAAAGAAAATAATTAATCCAAAAAAAGCGATTGTTCCACCCAAGGCATTTCCTCCATTATTATCAATAAAAAGATAGTTTATAGACATAAATAAAAGGAAGAGTTCTAAAATACTCAACACAATTAATATTGGTGTAAGTTTAAATTTCATTTTAAAATAGATTCCAGAAAGTACAAAGCTTTGTTGTAAATTTAGGTAAAATCTGTGATTTATTAGAAGAATTAATCGATTATACCCTTTTTGTATTTTACAAAAAGTGAAATTTCATTCACTAATAAAACAATATTAAATCCTAAAAATAAAAGAATTTCTGAACTCATATTGAAGTAAGCTAATCGATCTTGCAAAATCATAAAAGGGGCTACAATTGCGGCTGATAAAAAAATACTGAAAAAAGCAGATTGAATAAGTGTTGCAATGCGAATCATATTTCGTTTTGCAACTTGTGATGGATTAATTATCAGAATAATAGAATTGAAAGTAATAAATGCAATAATTCCTGTATTTATTGATAGAAATGATGAAGAATCAAATGATTGAAAGATATATTTCAAGCTGAAATAAATTCCTTTATCGTAACAAAATTTACAGAAAATAATGAATGATATAATCGTAACGCTTATCGTAATTGCCTTATTAATTCTGCTTTCTTTTGGTGTTGCAACTAATCTTTTTCCAGTCAAAATGGAAGGAATATAATTTTTGTTTCCGTCTAAATAATTGTACAACAAAACAATAATGGAAAATCCAGTAAAAATAAAAAGTGATAACAATTGTAAAACTAAATCTTGTTCAATCAATTTATAATTTAAATCAGATTCATAAACTTCATTTGGAACAAAAATATAAATTCCAATCATCGTAACGACATAGAGTTGATAAACAATTCCCCAAGCAGGATTTAGGTAAAAAGGCTGATTATAATCTTGGACAATTTCGCTATAACTTTTTTTATCTCTGAAACTATTTGATTCTTCATCAAAATTGGTAGAATTATGAAAAATTATACCAGTAACTGCAATAAAGAATATTGAAGCTATTGCTCCAAAAAATACAAAAGCTGTGATTTGATCGTCAAAAAAGTAATTAGCTCCTACGATTAATGTCGGTGTAATAAGAAATACAATCCATTTTGGACGAATGCTTACTTGCCAAATTTCTTTGAGAATAAGTGTTTGAAATCCAGCAATTGCTAATCCAAAGATTAAGAAAATAAAGGTCATAGAGTAGGTTTGGTTAAAAATACAAAAAGCCAACAAATTTGTTGACTTTTTGATTTGAAATTTATTCTGTAATCCCTTCTAACATAAATAAGAAAGCATCTTCTTTTGCATCTTCTTTCAATGACTCGAATCGACCAGAAGCACCACCGTGTCCTGTATCCATATTTGTATCTAAAAGTAGAATGTTATTATCTGTTTTTAAATCTCTTAATTTCGCTACCCATTTTGCAGGTTCCCAATATTGTACTTGAGAATCGTGCAAACCTGTCGAAACATAAAGGTTTGGATAAGCTTTTGCTTCCACGTTATCGTATGGCGAATACGATTTCATGTAATCGTAATATTCTTTTTCGTTCGGATTTCCCCATTCATCATATTCCCCTGTTGTCAATGGAATAGAATCGTCTAACATTGTTGTCACAACATCCACAAAAGGAACTTGCGCAATTACCCCATTGAATAATGTTGGCTCGTAATTAATCACAGTTCCCATCAACAATCCACCAGCAGAACCACCCATCGCGTACAAGTGTTTTGATGAAGTATAATTTTGTTGAATCAAATATTTTGCAGCATCAATATAATCAAAAAATGTATTTTTCTTTTCTAACATTTTTCCATCTTCATACCATTCGCGACCAAGATATTGACCACCACGAATATGCGCAATCGCATAGATAAAACCTCTATCCAAAAGACTTAATCGAACCGAACTAAAATAAGGCTCGATCGTGTAACCATACGAACCATAAGCGTAAAGTAGAAGAGGAGTTTCGGCAGAAAGAGGCGTATCTTTTCGACGAACCAATGAGATGGGAACCATTTCTCCATCACGAGCTTCTGCCCAAATACGTTCAGAAATATAGTTTTCTTTATCAAAATCACCTATAACAACTTGCTCTTTTTTGATTTCGAATGTTTTATCATTCATGTTAAAATCAATCACAGAAGAAGGAGTTGTCAATGATGTATATCCGTAACGTAAAATGTCAGTATCAAAATCTGGATTTGTGCCAACATTTGCTGTATAAGTTTCTTCGTTAAATGGTAAATAATAATCCGTTGAATTATCCCACGCTTTGATATTCATCTGCAATAAACCATTTGTGCGCTCTTCGATAACCAAATAATTTTTGAAAATTTCGAAACCTTCAATCAATGTTTCTTCACGATGAGGAATCACATCAATCCAATTTTCTTGTTCTGTTTTTTCGACAGAAGTTTTCATTAATTTGAAGTTAAACGCATCATCTTTATTGGTTTGAATATAAAATGAATCACCAAAATGTTCGATTGAATATTCTAAATCACGTTCTCTTTTTTGAAAGATTTTAAACTCAGCATCTGGTTGATTAGAAGGAATATATCTAAACTCATCTGAAACAGTACTTGAAGATCCAATAATGATGTAATCTCTTGATTTTGATTTGTAAACAAACGCATTGAACGTATCATCTACTTCTTCAAAAACTAAGACATCATCTTCTTGTTTTGTCCCTAATTTGTGTTTCCAAATTTGATAAGCTCGCAATGTTTCATCTTTTATTGTATAAAATAAAGTCTGATTATCAGCCGCCCAAACAGAACCTCCAGTTGTGTTTTCTATTTTATCTGAAAGAATTTCTCCAGTTGTTAAATCTTTGATTTGAATCGTATAGATTCTTCGCGAAACATTGTCAACCCCAAAGGAAACCAATTGATTATTTGGCGCCATCGATATTCCGCCCAATTGATAATACGAATGACCCTCTGCCATTGTATTAACATCAAAAAGAATTTCATCTGGATTCTCTAAACTATCTTTACGACGTTTGTGAATCGGATATTCTTTCCCTTTTTGATATTCCGTCAAATACCAATAACCATTCAATTTGTACGGAACAGACGAATCATCTTCTTTGATTCGCGCTTTCATTTCCTCAAAAAGCTTGGTTTGTAAAGCTTCTGTTGGTTGTAGAATAGCTTTTGTATATTCGTTTTCTTGGTTCAAATAATCGATAACTTCAGAGTTTTCACGATCATTCAACCAATAATAATTATCGATGCGGATATCTCCGTGTTTTTCTAATTTTTGTTCTATTTTTTTCGCAATAGGTGCTTGCATTTTCTATAATTTAAGGTGCAAATGTACTATAAAAACTTACTTTGAATAAGTTGTAGTTGACCAAGATTTATCACCTGTTTTATATTCGATGATGATATTATTTCCGTTCAAATAGCCAATTGTTTGGTAATTTCCGTTTTGAGAAATCACTGTCACATGGAAAATATTTTGTTGAGCAGCTGGATAAAATTGTGCAATAACTTGTGAATTTTCTTGGTCGATTAATACAAATTCGTTGTTATTTGTACTTGCTGTTGTGTAATTTTTTCCGTTTGATTTGTAAACGTTTTTGTTTTCTACAGTTTTATTTGACACTTGCGTAACGACTTTATTCGTTGTTTCTTTAATAGTTGTTGTATTTTCTGTTTTAGTTACAGGTAAATCTTTTGCATTTTGTTTTCCAACCTGATTCATAGCAAATGTTAAGGCTTCTTGATAACCTTTTGTAAAATCTTTTTCTTTTGACGAACCTTCATAAGTTGAAATCACATTATTATTACAGTCTGTAAACGTTACTTTTAATTTATTTTTAAAAGCAACAGAAGTATTTTCAATATTTGCTTTTGTAGCTAAACAAGGATTGATTTGCACATCTAAAGGAATAGAATTTTCATTTACAACTTCATAATCTTTTTTTCTCAAAGCAGTTTTCAATCCTGTATTCAATTGATAATCTTCTTTTACGAAATCTTTAAAGAGTTGAGGAACGATAACATATTTATAATCAGCTACATTTTGTGCTTGTAATGACGATAAAGCAATAAGAAATAAACTTGATAATATAATTTTCATAGCAAGATTATTTAGCTGATAATTTAACATCTTTCCAACTATTATTTTCAGAAACTTCATACGAAATTGTATTTCCACTGATGTATCCTACCGAAAAATAATTCGAATTTCCTTTAGTAACAATTACTCTGTAAATTCCATTTTTTAGGGTCGGTTCAAATTTTGCAACAACTTGATTTCCATTTTCGGACATCAACATAAAACCACCATTTTGCAGTTCTATTTTTTGATACGTAGTTGTTCCATCTGTCAACAAATTAGTAGCTGTTACCTGAGTTCCTTTTAGTTCTGGTATATATGCAGTTGTTGTTTCTGTTTGGGATTTATCTAATTTTACCATCTGAACAGAAGCTTTCGCATTTTGGGATTTTAAAGGATTTAAAGCTAGTTTTATAGCTTCTTGGTAACCTTTGTCATATTCTTTAATCTTAGAAGTTCCTTCAAATTTTTCAATATTTTTATTAGAACAATCCGTAAAACTTACCTCTAATTTATTATTTAAAAAACTTTTAACTTTTAAAATATCCGCATTCAAAGCTAAACAAGGATTTTGCACAACTTCTTGTGGCCAAGAAGATTTATCAGAAGGTAAAACTTCATATTTTTTCTGCGTTAATATATATCTTAATCGATTACTTAATTGATATTCATCTTTATCAAAACTAGAAAATTTTTCAGGAATATTGATGTACTTATAATCACTTGTTTCTTGTGCATTTATAGTAGAAAAACTACATAAAAGTATAGCAGCTATTAAATTTTTCATTTAAAAAGTTATTTGTATCAAATATAAAAAAATAGAATTGTTTTATCCTAAATATATTTGTTATGCTGAATTTTTCATTTCAAAATAGTTAATAAAATTGAATCATTTCAAATAATATTATTTGTAAGAAATGATTTATAGATCTGATTATAAATGATTAACTTTATTTAAATTAAAATCATAAAATTATGTCAAGTTTAAAAGATAAAGTTGCGATTGTAACTGGAGCTAGCTCTGGAATTGGGAAAGCTGTTGCTGAATTATATGCCAAAGAGGGTGCGAAAGTTGTGGTTTCGGATATTAATGAAGAAGGTGGAAATGAAGTAGTAGAAATTATCAAAAAGAATGGAGGAGAAGCGATATTTTTCAAAGCTGATACTTCTTCGCCAGAAGATAATGAAGCATTAGTAAATAAAACGCTTGAAGTTTATGGAAAACTTGATATAGCTTGTAACAATGCTGGAATTGGTGGTCCTGCCGAGCTGACTGAAAATTATCCGTTAGATGGTTGGAAAAAAGTAATAGATATCAATTTTAATGGTGTTTTTTACGGATGTAAATATCAATTACAAGCAATGGAAAAGAATGGAGGAGGTTCTATTGTTAATATGGCTTCTATTCATGGTACTGTCGCTGCGCCAATGAGTTCGGCTTATACTTCTGCAAAGCATGGAGTTGTAGGTTTGACGAAAAACATTGGAGCGGAATACGGACCAAAAAATATTCGTTGTAATGCAGTTGGACCAGGTTATATTATGACGCCTTTGTTGTCGAATAATTTGAGTGCAGATCATTTAGAGTTGCTTGTTACAAAACATCCAATGGGTCGTTTGGGACAGCCAGAAGAAGTTGCGGAGTTGGTTTTATTCTTAAGTTCGGACAAAGCATCCTTTATGACAGGCGGTTATTACCTTGTTGATGGAGGATATACAGCGGTTTAAAATATTTTTGATCGAATCTTCAAGATTAAATGGTTTTCTATAATTTAATCCTTAATTTTGCCTGAACGAAATACAAACAAACAATGAAATTTTTTATCGATACAGCTAACTTAGCTGACATTAAAGAAGCCCAAGATTTAGGAGTTTTAGATGGTGTAACAACAAATCCATCTTTAATGGCAAAAGAAGGAATTACAGGTCAAGAAAATATTTTGAATCACTACAAAGCAATTTGCGAATTAGTTGACGGAGATGTTTCTGCTGAGGTAATTTCTACTGATTTCGAAGGAATGGTAAAAGAAGGTGAAGCTTTAGCAGCATTAAATCCTCAAATCGTAGTTAAAATTCCTATGACGAAAGATGGTGTAAAAGCGTGTAAATACTTTTCTACAAAAGGAATTAGAACTAACGTAACTTTAGTTTTCTCTGTAGGGCAAGCATTATTAGCTGCAAAAGCTGGTGCAACTTACGTTTCTCCATTTATCGGACGTTTAGACGATATTTCGACAGATGGTTTAAACTTAATCGAAGAAATTCGTTTGGTTTATGATAACTATTTGTACGAAACTCAAATTTTAGCCGCTTCAGTTCGTAATACAATGCATATTGTAAACTGTGCAAAAATTGGTGCTGATGTTATGACAGGACCTTTATCATCAATCTTAGGATTGTTAAAACACCCATTAACAGATTCTGGATTAGCACAATTCTTAGCTGATTACGCAAAGGGGAACCAATAATTTGAAATAGAATTTTCTATATATGAGTCGCTTAATTTTAAGCGACTTTTTTTATGAATTTATATTAATGAAAAGCTTTTAATTATCAAGTTGATAAAAATAGTGTTAATAAATAAAAAAAGATGTTTTATTGTGAATAATATAAAATTATTAATTGTAAATTGATAAAAGTATTAGAAACTAAAATATTTCTTATTAGTATGTTAAAAACATTTATTTTATTATCAGTCACGCTTGGTATCCCTTTTTTATTAATCATGTTTCTATATGGAAGCACATTTTTTAAGAAAAATATCAATAATGACTAATAATTTTTTCCATTTACTAGAATAAAAATCCTTCACTTGTATGAGCGAAGGATTTTTTTATGATGGTTTGATTAATGATTATTTTATTACAACTCTTTTGTTGATTTCCATTTGTTTTCCAACAACTTTGATGATATAAACACCTGGAGTTTTGAAATTAACTTCAACTTCTTTTTGATTTGATGAATTAGAAACTTCATTAATTAATTGTCCGTTGAAATTAAAAACAGAAACTTTCTGAATTGATTTCGAATTATTTTCAAGTTTAACTTTAATCGAACGATTTGTTACATTGTAAACTGAAACATCATCACGCTTTTGATATTCGAAATCTCCAGTTCCTAAATTCGAACCCCAAATTTTTTCTGCATATTCAGGATGATCAATAAATGGGTTTCTGTTTTTTTGGTATCTGTAGACTAAATTATTAATATCTTTTTCACGATCAGAAACAGGATCATTTAAATGCCAAGTCATTAATATTTTCAAGAAAGTGTCTGTAAAAACTTTATCTTTTGTTTTATTAAACATAGCATAAGACCAACTCTGAATACCATTTTCTTGATAACGAGTAGCAAAATAAAAATAAGCACGAGCTATATCACCTTTAAACTCATCAATTGGTTCGAAAACTGTTCCAGAAAATCCCGCAGAGTATCCAGAGTTTTTATTACTTCCTAATTTAGAGCCATTTAAAGAAGTGTATGTTGCACTTTCAACAACTCCATAAGGAAAATTATCTCTTTTATTATTAACATAACCATCAGTTGGCCAGATATGGAATGCATCTGCAACCATAGGAGAGTTTTTATTAAAAACACTTTGAGGAATAATATGCTCTCTGTTGTAGCAGTCTCCTTCATTTTTATAACCAGAACTGCCACATTGATCTGAAGATTTTATAAAATTATAAGGATCAATTTTTTTCGGTATCTCTGAATAAATATCATAAATAGAATTATCTTTTTCATCATATTTATCTAAAAAACCATTATCAGAATCTGTTCTATTATAAAGTGTCCATAATCCGCCATATGTTAAATCTGTATGGTTTTTTATTATTTCATATAGCTGTGTTTTTAAGGTAAAGCTGCTACCAGTTGCAGTGTCGTAATAGTTACTTGGTGCTTGCGCTGACGCTAAAACACTTACTGTAAATATAGATAAAGAACATAAAATTTTTTTCATAAACAATTTAGCTAAAAAAAGCTGTGATTTCCACAGCTTGTACTTTGTATAAATTTATGAAATTTAAAGTTTACTAATTGTTAAATTACTTACTGTAATTCTGATAAATCACCAATGAATCTTGAATTTGATTATTCAATAATTTATATAAATCTGGTTGGTTTAAAGAGACTCCACCTATCGATTTCAATTTTTTCTGAAAATTCTTAGAGCCTGACAAAAATTTTGCTCGATAAGAATCTCTATCCATGACTTTTTTGGCTTGTAAATCTTTAAAATCTTTTCTGATTTTTCGCGCATATAATTCAGACAAGTCAAATTGCAACTGCATTTCTTTTAAAATTTCTGCATGTTGCATAGATAGCCACGAATTACTTTCGTCAAATTTATTGGTAACCCAAAGTTCAGGAAGTTCTCCAGTAGATTCTGCAATTTGCCAACCTAATTTTGAATCTAAAAATCCTTGAGGAACCTTTGTTTGAATAGGTTTCTTTTTAAAGTTTTCGTAATTAAGTTTTACATCTTTTTTCCATTCAATTACAGATTGTGCTTGAAGAGAATGATATGTGAAAAAAGAAATTAAAATAAAAAATAAACTTGATTTATTCATCAGATAATCAGTGTGTTGATTTTAAATATTTTCTAATAAATCAAGTCTCATGCCATGAGAACCTTTTATCAAAATATTTTGAGTTTTGATTGGATTTTCTTTCAAATATTCTTCAAAGGCAACGCGGTTTTCAAATTTTTGAACTTTTGGATTATTCGTAATTGTTTCGCCAAAATTATGTCCTAAAATAAAAATTTGATCAAAATCTAAACTTTCAGCTAAATCTAAAATACGTTGATGCTCAGCTTTGGATTCTTCTCCAAGCTCGAACATATCACCAATAATAATTGTTTTAGAACCTTCAAATTTTGCAAAATTATTTAACGAAGCTTCCATACTACTTGGGTTTGCGTTGTAAGCATCCATCACAATTTTGTAATTTTCTTTATTGATAATTTGTGAACGATTATTTGATGGAAAATAATTTTCGATTCCGTTTTGAATAGATTTTGCGTCAATCCCGAAATGTTGTCCAATTGCAATTGCACACGAAATATTGCTAAAATTGTAGTTTCCTGTTAAATGTGATTGAATTTTTAAATCTTGATATTTAACCGCCAAATATTCAGTTTCACTTTCTATCAATTCGATTTGAACATTAGCATTATGTTGATCAGAAAATGTAATTCGATTAATATCCTCAGTTTTTTCAACTTGAATTGGATCATTAAAATTGACAAAAGCAGTTCTGTTATTTGCTCTCAAAAAATCATACAATTCAGATTTCCCTTTAATCACACCTTCAATTCCTCCGAAACCTTCTAAATGAGCTTTACCAAAATTAGTGATATATCCATAATCTGGTTGAGAAATAGAAGCCAACAATTCGATTTCTTTTTGATGATTCGCACCCATTTCGATCACAGCCATTTCTGTATCTTCTGGAATAGAAAGTATAGTTAAAGGAACTCCGATGTGATTATTCAGATTTCCGAAAGTATAATGCGTTTTGAATTTCTCTTTTAAAACAGCTGAAATCAATTCTTTTGTCGTTGTTTTCCCATTAGAACCAGTCAATCCAATAAATGGTATTTTAAGGTAATTACGATAAGTTCTCGCTAAATCTTGTAAAGCTTCTAAGGCATCATTAACCAAAAAAATATTTTGAGATGTATTTTCAAATTCTTTTTCGTCAACAATTGCCATTGCAGCTCCTTGATTGATCGCTTCTTGAGCGAAAGTATTTCCATTAAAATTAGCTCCTTTTAAAGCAAAAAAGATACAATTTTGTGAGATGTTGCGTGTATCAGTCGTAACTATTTTCGATTTAAGAAATTGATCGAATATTTCTGCTGTTTTCATAATGTAAAAATAAAAAATCTCGATGAAATTAATCACCGAGATTTAAAATATTTTGAAAAGGATTATTATCCTCTACGTTTACGTTTTGATTCGAAACTACCAGAGTATTCTTGTGCTACACGGAAACCAATCCAGTTTGTTGCACTTGCTTGGTGTAAGTAACGTCTTTGTCCTGGATCTATCCAGTAAATAGGGTCTTTCCAAGAACCACCTTTTACAACACGTGTTTCATCAGAGATGTCAGAAGTACGTTTAGAAGAATCTTTTTCTAAAATTACACGACCTTTTTCATCTACTCTAAATTTACGTTGAGGAGCGTTGTACATATCTTCTGTCGCTTGATCAGCAGATTTACCTTCCTCTGTACGTGGTGATAAAGAAGAATTAGGGTCACCATCACGATAATTTGTTAAATCGTATTCTGTTTGTTTTTTGTAAGCACCTGGTAATCCTCTATAAACTAAACGTCCGTTGTCTAAAGTATCATATTCAACATTTGTTTCGTCATATTTTTCAAAACCACCTGCTCCGTTGTCAATTTTTGTTTTTAAAATATTTCCACGGTAGTAGTTGAAATCGTTTGCTTCTTCGTCAATAATTGGACGATAAACATCAGAAACCCATTCAGCAACGTTTCCTAACATTCCATAAAGACCAAAATCATTTGATGGATATTTACGAACATCACTTGTAATTGCAGAACCATCGTTTCCAAATCCTCCAATACCAGAGTAATCTCCACGTCCTTGTTTGAAGTTATCTAAATACTGACCTCTTTGAGCACCTTTTGTAACTCTCAAGTTATTTTGAGCAACATCCTTTCCTTTGTATTCATTGTATTCACGATTTCCAGGTAAAGCTAATGCTGCATATTCCCACTCGGCTTCTGTAGGTAAACGGAAAGGTTGAACTTCTAAAGAACCTGTAGCACGATTTGCTTTTAAGATACGAGCATTTTGAGTTTTGATTTGATTCGCTTTCATAATTTTAGTCGAATCAATCGCTTCGTTAACATTTGTATCGCCTAACTTATATTGCTCTGCATTAAATGTCTTATTTCCGTAATTATAATCCTCATTGTTGTAGTAATCTTTTGATAAGATTCCTTTATTCATTAAGGCTTTTTCGTTTGCGCGGTCTGTTAACCAATCACAATAATTAACAGCTTGTAACCAAGAAATACCAACTACTGGATAATAGCTGAATTCTGGCGAAAATAAATAATTTTCTGTAGAGAAATCATCACGAGATAATTGATTGTTAAAAACCGTTTCATCTGGTAATGCTCCATTGTAAATATCCTTGTATTGCGTGTCTTCTGGAGGGAAAACAACTTTCAACCAAGTTAAGTATTCTTTGTATTCGTAGTTTGTAACCTCAGTTTCACCAATGAAGAAAGATTTTACTTGCATACGAACAGGAGAATTATTCCAATCGTGTAATACGTCATCTTTCGTAATTCCCATCGTAAAAGATCCACCTTCGATGAAAACCATTCCAGGCCATGCTTTGATGTTTTCTTTCTTTTTACCTGAAAAAAACCAACCTTTACTATCGTTTGGTTTCCATCCTGTACGACTTGTGAAATTTTTTGTTCCACCTCCTTTTTTCTTTCCTGAACTGCTTGCACAACCCATGAATACACTCATAGTAACAGCTGCAAGGGCAAGAGAAAAAATACGTCCTTTATTCATTTTCATAGAATATTTCTGGTTTTCGAAAATTAAATTTAATGCAAATAAAAGCATTTGACATTAATCTTACAACGAAAAAATGCTTTATTTCTTGTATCAAACGTAAGAATTATTTTTTTATTTTACGATTGAAAATATATTTGTCAAAATAGCGTTATTCAGACATGAAGAAATATTTTATTTTAGTTGCAACTTTGCTTCAATTTCCTCAATTGTTTAGTCAAAATTACAAAATAAATTGGGAGAATAATCAAACAATTTCTTTAACGAATGGAAATAAGGTAAATGTGCCGTTTTTTTCGAATAAAGATAATTATTTTGTTGGAGGATATTTTCTTCCAGAATTTGTCGTTGAGTTAAATTCTACAAATCAAGAAGTTGAATTGTCAAATGTACAATTTAGAGAAGTACAGAACGAATTGGCTGATTTGAACACCTTTTCGATTACAGATAAAATTAATTTTTCTTCATATAATATTATCGATAAAAATGGTCAGCAAAAACTAATTGTTAAAGTTGTGCCATTTGTCAAACAAAATAATAATATTTTAAAAATAGAATCTTTCTCAATTGTTCCGAAATTAATACAATCTCGAAAAACATCTTCTCGAAAATTAATTGATAATTCGACTACAAGTGTTTTGAAAACGGGAGATTGGTACAAAATAAAAGTTTCTAAAGATGGCGTTTTCAAATTAGATAAAAGTTTCTTTACTAAAAATGGAATTCCGACCAATTTTAATCCAAAATCGCTAAAAATCTATGGAAATGGTGAAGGGCGTTTGATGGAAAATTTGACGGAAGGACGAAAAGGAGCGCTGAATGAAATTCCAATAAAATTTGTAGGAGGCGAGGATGGAAGTTTTGATAACAATGATTACGCGTTGTTTTATGCAAAAGGTCCGCATCAGTGGTACAGAAATAATACGACAACGTTGAAAGATGCAAAAGTTCGCTATAATTTATATGATGATTTTGCTTATTATTTTATCAGTTTTAATGGAGAAGATGGCAAAAGAGTAGGAGAACAGGCGCTTACAGCAAGTCCTATAAAAACTTTTTCGACTTTTGATAATTTACAATTTCATGAAAAAGATTCGATTAACTTAAATGGTCTTGGGCAAATTTGGGTTGGAGAAAATATTGGCTTGAAAGATGGTTTCAAGAAAACGTTCAAAGCGAATGCTGTAAATGGTGGAGAAGCATATTTGCGTTATGCGGTGGTTGGAAAAAATGCAAACAATACATCATATAGCGTTAATTTAAATGGACAAACTTTTACTCATTCTTTAGGAAACTCTTTATTTGATAGAAATATTCAAGATAAAACAGTTTCATTAGGTTCAAATTCTATCGATATTGCGGTTTCTTCTAACGGAACCAATCCTTCTGGTTTAGCATATTTAGATTATTTACAATTACGTTTCAAAGATGGTTTAACCTATAATAATGAGCAATTTACTTTTCAGTTTTTAGAAGATATTAATGATGGAAGTGTGAATGCTTTTTCATTGAATAATGCTGCAAATGTTTCTGTTTGGAATGTTTCTGATATTCATTCAATTTCTTCAATTGTTCCACAAAGTAATTTGTATAAATTTAGTACAAATCATCTGAATCAGTTTGTCGCTTTTAAGGATGAAAATGCTTTTAATGATGCAAAATATGTTGGAAAAGTAGCAAATCAAGATATTCGTAGTTTAACCGATATTAATTATATAATTGTCACACATCCAAAATATTTAGCAGATGCTCAACGATTAGCAGATTTCAGAAAAAATCATGATAAAATAAATGTTGCAGTTGTTACAACGGAACAAGTTTACAACGATTTTTCTTCTGGGAGTCAAGATCCTATTGCGATTCGTGATTTCTTTAAATTCTTAAAAGATGGGTCAAGTCCAAATTTAGAATATGGCGTTTTGTTTGGAGCAACAACCTATGATCCGAAAAACAGAGTAAAAGATTTTACAAATTATCTTCCCACTTTTACAGACGAACCTTCTCTTAATATTGATGGTGCGATTGCAACCGACGATTATTTTGCAATGTTAAATGATAATGTAAAAATGTTATCGAATAGCGTAGATGGAATTTATAGTTACGATGCCAATTGGTTTGAAATAGCTGTAGGACGAATTTCTGCTTCTAACTCTGCTGAGGCAAAGATTTTGGTTGATAAAATAATTTCGTATTATGGTAAAGTTCAAGGAAAAGGAACTTCGTATGGCGATTGGCGAACAAAAATTGTTGCAGTTACGGATAATGACAATAATGTAAATACTCCAGGTTTAAATGCCAAAATTGATACAGAATTTTCTAAGCCTGAGAATCAAATTTATACGATTAATAAGATATATTCGGGAGCTCATCAACCCGAAAGTACTTCTGCTGGTGTTCGATATCCAACCGTAAATCAAGCAATTCTGAATGGAATCGAGTTAGGTTCAAACTTCTTGATGTATTATGGTCATGGTGGTCCTCGTAGTTGGGCGCAAGAACGAATTATAACAGCTGAAGAATTAACAAATTTATCCAATTTTAATGCAGCTTATTCACGTTTACCTATCGTCACAACTGTTACTTGTGATTTTACAATTTGGGATTTACCGCAATATAATTCTGCTGGTGAAGCAATGTTGAAAAATGCAAATGGTGGAGCGTTATCTATGATTACGACTAACCGTCCGATTGGAACAGGCTATGGAGATTCGATGAATAATTTTTTGATCGAACAATTTTTTAAGAAAGTTGGAATAGAAAATCAAACAATTGGTAAAGCGCTTAATGAAGCAAAATTAAATTATTCTCCAAAACATCAAAATAACAAAAGTGTAAGTATTCTTGGAGATCCGATGTTAGTAATTCATCGTCCACAACAAGATATTGAAATATTAAGCATCAAAAATAAAAAAGATGTAGATGCCCTTGCTGGTGGTAAAATGCAAGCATTAGATTTTATAACGATTACAGGTAAAGTAAATCAATTATCTAATACTTCTATTGATAATAGTTTCAATGGGAAAATTGCGATTAGTTTGTATGAAAAACCTGAAACGAAAACCATTTTATCGGAGTCTGATTGGGCTGGAAAAACTTTCGAAACAGAAAATAAAACAATTTATAAAGGAACAGGAAAAGTTGAAAAAGGTGAGTTTACGATTCAATTTTATGTTCCGAAAGATATCAATTACGAGCTAGGAAATCGTAAAATAAAATTTTATGCTTGGGATGAGAAAGATGGTAAAGATGCATCGACTTTAAAAACAATTACGATTGAAGGAATTAATGAAGAAGGATTAAATGATGATGAACGTCCGCAGGGCAAGTTATATATGAATAATCTTCATTTTGCGAATGGAGGAATTACAGATCGTTCGCCTTATTTGGTGGGTTGTTTAACTGATAATTCGGGTATTAATGCAACAGGATCAAGTATTGGACACGATATTGTAGCAACACTTGATGGAAAAGTACAAGATGCTTATGTGTTGAATGAATATTATGATGGAGGTGATGCAAATCCTTGTGTCAATAAGAATTTCGAGGATTACCAGAAAGGACAAGTAATGTATCAATTGAAAAATCTTGAACTTGGTCAACATACTGTGAATTTAAAATTTTGGGATATCAACAATAATTCGAATACTGCAACGTTAGACTTTGTAGTAATGGAAAATGGAACAGGACAATTGCATATTGATAAATTGCTAAACTGGCCAAATCCATTTACTAAGAATACGTTTTTCCATTTTGAACATAATTGTGATTCTGAGTTAGATGTAATGGTTCAGATATTTACAATTTCAGGAAAATTAGTCAAAACGATTCGTAAAACTGTTTCAGCAGAACCTTTTAGAGAAGGATATCGAACAGGTAAATATGCGATAGAATGGGATGGTTTGGATGATTTTGGCGATAAAATAGGAAAAGGTGTTTATATTTACAAGGTCAATGTGAAAGGTGTTGATGATACGGTTTGTAAAGGATCAGCCACCGCAGTTGAAAAACTTGTCATATTAAAATAATAAACAAAAAGAAAAAATATAATCAATAATATAACGAATGAAAAAAATTACAGCAAGTTTATTGATTTTAGCATCAGGATTTACTTTTGCTCAAAATAAAGATGAAGTTAATAATCCGATAATGACAGGAGCTCCATTTTTAAGAATTTCTCCAGATGCACGTGCTGGTGGTTTGGGAGATCAGGGAGTTGCAACTTCTGCGGATAATTATTCTCAATTTTGGAATGCGGCAAAGTATTCTTTTGCTCCTGATTATTCTGGTGTAGCTTTTTCGTATACGCCTTATATGGGATCTTTGGTGAATGATGTCTTTTTATTGAATGCTACTTATTATACGTTTTTAGGTCAAGATGAACGTAGTACATTAGGAGCAAGTATCTATTATTTCAATATGGGAGAAATAGAACTTAACCAATTACAAGGAACTGATATTGTTTCGATGGGAAAAGCAAAACCAAATGAATTCTCTATCGATTTATCATATGGTTTACGTTTAACGGATAACTACTCGATGGCGGTAACTGGTCGTTTCATTCGTTCAGATTTATTCAATGGAGTAAGCGATGGTACAGTTCAGCCAGCAAATACATTTGCAGTTGATTTAGCAGGTTATTATCAATCAGAAACAATGGATACCAACAATTTTGAAGGAAAATTACGTGGAGGTTTCCAAATCTCTAATATTGGTCCAAAATTAGATTATTCAAATTCAGAAGATAATGCATCTTATTTACCTACAACATTGCGTTTAGGTGTTGGATATGATTTCAAATTTGATGATTATAATAAAGTAGGAATTACAACAGAGTTTTCTAAATTGTTAGTTCCAACTCCAACATACGAAAAAGATGAAAATGGAAACCCAATTCCTGGTACAGGATATATTCCTAATAAAGGAGTAATGTCTGGAATTTTTAGTTCATTTGGAGATGCTCCTGGAGGAGGAAAAGAGGAGTTAAAAGAAATTATGTATTCTATTGGAGCAGAGTATTCTTATAATGATGCATTATTTATTCGTGCGGGTTATTTCCATGAAAGCCCAATGAAAGGAGATCGTCAACACTTGACATTAGGTTTAGGACTAAAATACAATGCATTTGCATTTAATGCGTCTTATTTAATTCCAATGTCAGATACAAACAATGCTTTAGAAAACACATTACGTTTCGGTATTGCTTGGAATTTTGGTGGAGAAACACAAAATAATTACGATTACTAGAAATCGTTAAGATTAAGTTATAATTGGCTAACCTTTTGGTTAGCCTTTTTTTATTTATTAACTTAAATCAAGTTTTAAATTAATAGTTAAAACTAATTTTACATCAATAAAAAAACTAAACTTATTATGTCTAACGTTGGATTAATTTTAGAAGAAAAAGCTGCTGATATAGGAAATTTTTTGGTAGGTAGATTATTACCATTTCGTCAAAAAAGACATGTCGGACCATTTGTATTTATCGACCATATGGGACCAACAAAAATGAAAGATTATCAAAATCTTGATGTTGGACCGCACCCACATATTGGTTTATCAACTTTGACTTATTTATTTGAAGGAGCGATTATGCATCGCGATAGTTTGGGAACTGAATTAGAAATTCAGCCTGGAGCTGTGAATTGGATGACTGCAGGTAAAGGTGTTGTGCATTCTGAGCGAACTCCTGAATATTTACGTACAACTGAAAAAACATTGCATGGATTACAAATTTGGGTGGCTTTGCCAAAAGAATTAGAAAATATGGAACCAAGTTTTGTTCACGTTGAAGCAGATAAATTACCAAATTGGTCAGACGAAAATGCAGATTATAAATTGATTGCAGGTAAGTTTGGTGAACATACTTCTGGCGTACCTGTTTATTCTCCTTTATATTTTATTGAAATTAAAGCTAAAAATGATTTCAAAGTTTCATTGGGAAAAGATTTGTATGGAGAATCTGCTTTGTATGTCTTAGAAGGTTCTATCAAAGATGGAGGAGAAACGTATGGAACAAAACAATTATTAGTAGCGAAAGAAGCTACTTTGTGTGAGTTTGAAATTGCGGCTGGTTCTACCGTTTATATTTTTGGAGGGGAAGAATTACCAGAAGAACATTTTATCTTTTGGAATTTTGTAAGTTCTTCAAGAGAAACGATTGAAACGGCGAAGGAAGATTGGATTAATCATCGTTTTCCTAAAGTTCCAGGTGATGACGATTATGTTCCGATTCCGCAAGCGCAACAAAAAACTAAAGTAAAAGAAAACGAAAAACAAATTGATAATGAGTGATATTAATGTAACGTCAACTTCGACGGATAAAAATTATATTTCGAATATTAAAGCAGGAAAACACGAATTTAATGTAGATGAACCTTTAGACAAAGGAGGTTTGGATACAGCTGCAAAACCAAGCGAATTATTGGGAGCTGCATTGGCTTCTTGTACTTCGATTACTTTGCAAATGTATATGAATCACAAAGAATTTACTTACAAAAAAGTTGAGGTAGATGTCAATTTTGATATGATTACAACTGAGCCAATCACTTTTCAACGTCATGTTATCATAGAAGGCGATTTCGATGAGAAACAACAAACAAGATTACTGAAAGTTGCAAATTCTTGTCCTGTGCACAAAGTATTAGAAAAAGGTCACGAGATAGAAACAACGATAGAGTTTATTTAATAAAAAAATCCACTTCAGATGAAGTGGATTTTTTTATCTTAATATTTTATCTAGCTAATCCTGGTTGGATATCCCGAAATTCCTTCGATTACAATTTTCGGATTACGTTTCAATAAAACAATTAATTGTCTTAATTTTTCTGCATTATAATCTTCATTAAACATATCATCGTGCATTAAAATTACCAAATGATTTTTTTCGAATGTTTTATTTTGATCCAAACGATGTACAATTCCTTCGTATATTTTTTCAGGCGAAGAAAGTTGATGATTTGCAGATTTTTTTCCACTTCTTTCCCATTCATAATCCCAACCGTAAATATAATATTGATTTTTAGCCAATAAATCAGCTGCTGGAATTGCATTTTTTACTGGATCGTCTTTTTTACGTTTGTTCAAACGCCATGTGTTACGCGCAGGCAAACGCACCCAACGAGAATGTATATCTAATACCACCTCATTTTTGCGAATATCTTCGTAAACATTTTCTGGTACATTGTAAAAAGCTTTGTATTTGTTGCGAGCATGCGAAAAAGTATGGTTAGCAATTTCTACATTTGGATTAGCTTTATAATCTTCTACATGTTGTTTCAAATCTTTTGTAAAAGCATTAAAACCAACTAAGAAAACCGTTCCTTTTACATTTTCTTCGGTTAATATTTTATTGATATTTTTGCTTCCTTTATATGGACCATCATCAAAAGTTAGGTAGACATATTGTTTTGTCGAATCAATAGGATTTTGCTTTTCTTCTTTTGCAATAGTATCTAATTGCAAAGTAGATGAGTCAATTTTTACTGTATAAATAGAATCAACATCATTCTGCAAAATTTCTTTTGGCTCAGAAGAAGTTGTTGTTTGATTTTGAATAGGATTATTTTCGTTTTTACAAGAAAAAACAAAAAGTAAAGTTCCAATTGCAAGAAAGCTTTTTAGATGTTTGTTGATAGTGAACATTGATTGTTTAGGTTTTGTGCGAAATTAATAATTTAATCTGATTTGAAATGTTAAATGATTGATGTTATTTGTCAGATTATTAAGTGTTTACGGTTTTTAATTGTTGTAAATATTGCTTAATAACTTGAATTACACCATCTTCATCATTAGAAGGCGCTTTAAAATTCGCTACTTCTTTTACATTTTGATGCGCATTTTCCATTGCAAAACTATATTTTGCCAAGTGTAACATCTCCAAATCATTCATAAAATCGCCAAAAACAATGATTTCTTCAGAAGAAATATCCAATTTATTCATCAAAGCTTGTAATGCAACTCCTTTGTTCGATTTTTTATTCATAACATCTAACCAAACTTCGCCAGAAACCACAACTTTTAATCCATATTTTTCAAAATCAACTAATTTTGGAAATACATTAAATTCTGTTCCACCAACGTGATTTACTGCAATTTTAATGAATTGTTCATTTTCGATTTTAGTTAAATCATCAACCCAAATATTTTTATCGTAATAATTTTTAAAATATTCTAAAAAAGTTTCATCTTTCGATTCCACATAAGCGGCATTTTTGCCAGCCAAAACGATATTTGCGCCTTCTATTTTACGCACTTCTTCTACGATTTCTTTTACAACAGACCAATCTAATTCGTCAACAAAAATTTCTTCACCTTTGTAGGTAACATATGTTCCGTTTTCAGCAATAATTGCCAATTGATCTTTTATATTTTCAAAATAAGAAATGATACTATAATATTGACGACCACTTGCTGGTACAAATGTGATGTTGTTTTCTTTTAATTCTTCGTAAATTTTATTGAATTCTGGACTTAACGAATGATCAGAACGCAACAAAGTTCCGTCCATATCTGTCACGATTAGTTTTATATTTTGCATTGATTTTTTTCTTAAATAAAAAAGGTCTCATAATTGAGACCTTAAAGTTAGTTATAAATTTTTGGTTTATTCTTCTGCGTTGTTCACTTACTTAGATCTTTATAAAAAAATAAGAATCTTTTAACACTAAAAACACTAACTTTAAGTATTGTCAATTTCTACTATTTATTAGTATTTAATTCAAAAAAAGGAATCATATGGATACATCAAAATTATTTGATTAGCAGGAAAAACTGCTATTGTAACAGGAGATGGTAATGGTATAGGAAAAGCTTGTTGTGAAATGCTTGCGGCATATGGAGCTAATGTAGTGGTGTCGGATTGTATGATAGAACCTGCAAATAAAGTTGTGGAAGAAATTACATTAAAAGGAGGAAAGGCAATTGCATTAGAATGTAATGTGACAAAAGATGAGGCATTAGTAAATTTGGTTGAAAAGACGCTAGAAGCTTATGGACAAATTAATATTTTAGTAAATAATGTAGGTGGTGGTGGAGATGGAAGAGAAAGTCCATATGAAATTTCTGTTAATGAGTTTGAACGATTTTTTCAGATGAATTTTTTTAGTATGTGGCGTTTATGTCAGTTAGTAGCTCCACATATGAAATCTTCTGGCTACGGAAGTATTATCAATATGTCGTCTATGGTGTAAATCTTCAGCAAAAAGTGGACAGTTAAGACCTAAAAATTAAGTTAGTGTTTTCATTAAAACATTAACTTTAATTATGGCAAATTTTAAAAAGAAAACTCCAGAAAAATTTGTAAAAGATATCCGTAATAATACACGAAGAATTTTTACAGCTGAACAAAAGATATTAATCGTAATGGAAGCTTTACGAGCAGAGACTTCTATTGCTGAACTATGTCGAAAATATTCTATTTCACAATCTCAATTTTATAAATGGAATAAAGAGTTTTTGGAAGCTGGTAAAAAGCGACTTTCAGGTGATATAACACGTGAAGCAACGAGCGATGATGTTTCTGATTTACGTAAAGAAAACATGCGTTTAAAGGAGATTGTAGCCGATTTAGTTGTTCGCTATGATATCGTAAAAAAAACCTTGGACTCATTGGATTAATCAATAAATTCAAGAAATATATGCGATTATCAGCAAGTGAAAAATACGAGATTATTGAAGTTGTTACACGTTCAGAAATCGGTGTTAAACGGACTTTGGATGAGTTTGGTATTTCCAGAAGTACATTTTACAAATGGTATTCTAATTATCTTGAAAATGGATTTGAAGGTTTAGAATCAAAACGTCCATCTATTCATCGAAAATGGAACAGTATTCCCGAATCTCAGAAAGATTTGATTGTAGAATTAGCGTTAGATTATCCAGAATTATCGGCAAGGGAATTAGCCTTTAAAATGACAGATGAATTAGGAATTTTTATTTCAGAATCGAGCGTTTATCGGATATTAAAACAACGAGATTTGATTTCTGCACCCAATCATATCTTAATTTCAGCAGCAAATGAATTCAAGGACAAAACCAATTTTGTACATGAAATGTGGCAAACAGATTTTACATATTTCAAGATTATTGGTTGGGGTTGGTACTATTTGAGCACGATTTTGGACGATTACAGCCGCTATATTATTCATTGGGAGTTGTGCAGCTCGATGAAGGCTGAAGATGTAAAAAGAACCATCAAAAAGGCAATTGAAAAGGCTCAAATTAAAACCAAACAGAAACCAAAATTATTGTCAGACAATGGGCCTTGTTATGTTTCGAATGAATTAAAAGATTATTTGAAAAATACTCAAAAAATGAAACATGTTCGAGGAAAACCGCTTCATCTCAAACGCAAGGAAAAATTGAACGTTATCATAGAACAATGAAAAATGTGGTAAAATTGGATCATTATTATCATCCTGAAGAACTCATTTTCGCACTCGAAAATTTTGTCGAAAATTATAATAATCGCCGATATCACGAGGCTTTAGATAATTTGACACCTGCTGATGTGTATTTTGGAAGAGGTGATAAAATCTTGGAACAAAGAGCAATTATTAAACAAAAAACAATTGCAAAAAGAAGGCAATTGTATTTTCAACAAAAAATTCTAAATTTATAAATAAAACGCTCTCTTAATTTTTAGTTTAAAGTGTCTCATTTGTTTTGAAAACGTACAGTG